>CAYHHJ010000008.1:8029-15113 GCA_964356405.1 uncultured Candidatus Peribacteria bacterium
CCATGCGCGGGGTGAAGTATCAGCCTGATTTAGGTTTTGCCCGTGCGGCCCAAACGCGTGTGAGCACGGTTAATGATGGATTGGCCACGGGTCACCGTGAAGAGGCTCGCAAGGAATACGTGGACCTCTATGTGCTCTGCAAAATGAAGGAAGCCTACGATGGCATTTGGAATCTGTATCGTCGCATTTCCATTGATCCCAATCAGCAAGAGCCCAGCGCACTTTTGAAAGAACTCGAGTGTATTGACGTCAAACTGCGGGATAAGAGTTTTTCATCCGGAACGGAAACGGACGCCTACCGCGAGGCTTATATTAAAATGTACCATCTCATCAATAGTCTCAAAAAACGCCTGCGAGAACTTTTGGGAATGGAACCCGTGACCGCGCCGAGTGCCGAGGAAGTGGCGAAAGAAAACAAAACCTTGCTTGGAATCCTTGGCGGACTTCAGGGGCAATCGGATGTGCTGGATCGTTTGCTCGCCGCGGTGAAAGCCAACCCTCAACAAAATATTATGGACTTGCTTAGGAGGCAGGGCGACATCGATCCTGAAAAAAAACGCGAAACCTTTAAGCGAATGAAGGCGCGCATCGCCGAAGTGGATTTTGAAGAATTGATTGAGGCGAAGCTGTGATAGAATTGGGTGCTTCGATGGTAGCTTAAAAGTTTAATTTTCTAATGAGGTCAGCTCACGAAGACGTTCACGCATTTGGTCGAGGACTAGATCTACATTGGAATCGTTAGGGGTGTCTTTGAAGGCACTTAGTAAGTGTTCCAGCTCAAGAAGTGAGGGTAGGGTCTGATGGGTTCCGAAAAGTATATTTGCTCTACTTTGTTTCTCTAGGTCTGCACGGGCCAAGCGAGGATTTGCTTCTGCGATTCGGGCGCGGGTGCTGGGTTGAATCCCTGCATTCAGATTCGTAAAATTCGAGGAATCATAGGGTAAATAGAGCGCGGAAGGGTCTTGACCCTCCCATTCCTCCACTTCTCCATAAATATCCGCACTGGGGTCGAGGTGTCTTTTTTCAGCTACGGCGCGAAGTATGGCTTTAGCCAGATCGGTGCTTCCTGTAATGCGTAGTTTTTGAGTGAGCTCATTGACATAGGAGTCTACTTCTCGGCTGCCATAAATTCCCTGTAAAAAACCAGGGATCCCTGCTTCATCTTCTTCTCCGGTGAAATCGGCTACATCGCTTGCCAGGTCATGAGCGTCCGATCTTAGGTAAGCGCTTACCTCAAAATGCTCAGTTGTAATTAGAGATTCTCCCTCTTGAAAGTCGGGTAAGGATTCGTGTGGTGTTTTGATCATAGGATGAATTATAAAATAAATCATTTGTTTGTGCAAATTTTTTAAAAGCTCACAAAGATTCTTGTGCTACAATCAATCTGTACATTAACTTTCTATCATGACTTCTTCAAAAAATATTGGCTTGGTTTTGGCACTCGGAGTTTTCCTGGTGCTTTTTGCTGGAGTGGCTTTATTTGGATTTGGAGTGGCGGTTACGGCTCCGGTGGTGTTTGAAACGGTTCCGACCGACGACATGGAATTGCAGGGCGAGGTGAAAATGACAGGTCAGCCGGCGTGTTTGCCTTACCCCGATGACGGCCAAATGCACACCCTAGAATGTAATTACGGACTTAAGGTGGGAGACAAGTATTACGCACTCGATCTCGGTAGCTTCACGGTGGATTTTGAAAGTCAGGACAGCTTGAGCATTGAAGGGACCTTTGTTCCACTAGATGCACTCAGCAGCGAGCAATGGCAAAAATACGACATCGAAGGCGTGGTGAGTGTGACGGCGATTATTACGGAGTGAGCTTGGATCACGCTTGCTGAATCGCCCACTTGTGGCTTTCGTGGAAGATTTTTTCGAGGGCTTCTTCTTGGGTGAGCCACAGGAGTTCGTGGGTGGTTTCGCTGCTTTCGCTCACGAGGTCGAGTAGGGTTACGCGGAAAAAATGGCCTTCTTTGGAGATGTAGACGTCGGCTTCGGGTACGTAGATGTGCTGCATGGCCACGCCGATTTTGGAGTCGATGCGCATGCTCATGCCGATTTCTTCGTAGACCTCGCGGTGCAGGGCTTCTTCGGGAGTTTCGTCGCCTTCAATGCCGCCGCCCAGCAAAAAATAACTCTTGGGATTTTTCACAATCGCGTAGAGATTGTCTTTCATCACCACGGCGTAGGCGCCGGGGCGTGGGGTGTATTCGTGGCCGGGAATTTTTTCGCCAAACTCAAGCATGCGCGTATGCTACACTGAGGCCATGAAAACGACCAGCATTCTCATCACCGGAGCAGGCACAGGAATTGGAAAAGATTCGGCTTTTGCGCTGGCGCGACTGGGCTACCGGGTTTTGGCGGGAACTCATACCACTGCCCAGGGGGTAGCTTTAAAAAAAGAGGCCGCGAAGCAGGGCGTGACCATGGAAATTTTTACTTTGGATATTACGAATGTGGCGGATGTGCGAAAAGCGGCGGCCATGAAGCCGGACATTTTGATCAACAACGCGGGAGTGGGGGAGTCCGGGCCACTCGCGGAAGTGCCCTTTGAACGTATTGAAAACATTGTAGAGACGAATGTGCTCGGCACGCTGCGGCTCACGCAGGAGTGCGTGGCCCACATGCTTCGCAGAAAAGCGGGGCGAATTATCACGGTCACGTCGGTGGCCGGGCGAGTGGTGATGCCCTATTTGGGAATCTATCACCTCACTAAGTTCGCGCTCGAGGCGGCTTTTGATGCGCTGCGCATGGAACTCGCGCCGCGCGGCATCCAGGTTTCCATGGTGGAACCGGGGTTTATTTATACGGGTTTCAACGAAGAGATGGCGGCTACTAAATATCGCTGGCTCAAGCCGACATCGTTTTTTAAGGACGATGTGCCCAAGATGAAAGTGTACGACGCCAGTATCACGCCCAGCTCGCATCCTACGGACTCGGTGGTGAAGGCGATTGTGCATGCGGTGCAGGCAAGGCGTCCAAAAATTCGTTACACGGTGCCGGTGCGCTACGCCATTTTGGTTTTCCTGGCGAAGTTTCTCCCCGATCGACTCAAGGACAAGGTTATGCGGAAGTTTGCTGGCTTGTAGTATAATGCGTTTATGATTGAAAAAATTCCTGCCTACGTACGACACCTTCAAAATGCAGGGTGGCTTCGCAGCTACTTCTTGTTTTCTTTTGCGGATTATTATGACCCCAACAACATGCATTGGGGTGACCTACGTGTTTTCAACGACGATACTATTTCTCCGCACAGTGGCTTTGACCTGCATTCTCACAGTGAGATGGAAATCGTGACCATTGTTCTGAAGGGAGCCGTGAGTCATGAGGATAGCATGGGAAACAAACGCAAAATTTCTGCGGGCATGGTCCAACGTATGAGCGCGGGAACGGGAGTTCGCCACTCGGAATGGAATAATGAAGATGAGCCGCTGCACCTTTACCAAATTTGGGTTCTACCGGGTGAGAAAGCCTTAACGCCTGAATATGAAGAAATCGCCTATGTGCTCAAGGACGATGCGCTGACTCAGCTAGTTGGTGAGGGTGGTTTGCTCAAAATCCATGCGGATGCCAAGTTCTTCTATGGCAAGCTCAGTGCGGGTAAGGAAATTACGCATGATTTCGAAGCGGGACGTTACGGACTTATTTATGTGAAAAGCGGTGAGCTTAAAGTGGGTGAGGAGGTCTTAGAGGAGGGCGACCAGCTACGTTTCAGCGAGACAAAAGCGCTGCAGATTGAAGCTCAGCTGGATTGTGAGTTTACTTTGATTGTGACTGGTTTGATTCTGTGAACCAGCGTTGGTTGACTAATATATTTTTTGGCTTATAGTATAAACTCTTTTGATTATATTATGGACCCTACTAGTCGAGAAATTGCGAGGCTGGTTTCTACTCAGATTGGCGTTCCGAATGTCCGTGAAGCTGAGACTAGCTGTGGAATCATGCATGCGGTTGCCCGTCTTGAAGGTGTTTCTTTAAGGAGACAGCAACTTCTTGCGGCGGCTTCGATTGGAGCCTCTACTCGCGTATTTGATGACGCGTATGATGCATGTCCGCTCCCACTTGCAGGTTCTCAATCGGAAGCAGTTTCTCAACTCGCTTTGGGTGGCAATACAGATGCGCTTTTAGATACACGGCTAGTGGAAGGAATGAGGGTTGCTCGAGAAAATTTTGGAGAGTTTGCCTTACGAGCTTTAGATGGTTTGATTGAAGCTCAAAGAGATTCGGTGGTTCAACGGAGGCCTAATCCCTCTGTGAGTGTCATTGAAGAAGTGAGCCGCCGAAAAGGAGCCTGTACTGTTTTGTTGTATGGATTGGAGGTAAATCCTTCTATGAGCCAAGAACGTCGTCATTGTTATGAAGAGCTTGGGTATCTTTTACAGCTTGTTGATGACTTTGAAGATTGCGCCTTGGATCGTTCGGAAGGTGTCACTACGTTAGTGACGCTTGCTGCCACTCAATCTGCAGCCACGCTTCTTCTTGTCCAACAAGCAAGAAAGGTGAAACAGCTATTTGCAAAAGAATACCGTAGTGAACAAACCGTAGATATTTTTGCTCACGTTGATCGTTTAATGGCGAGCGTCGGGCTCTAATCGATCTTGATTGATTCTAGAAAATCCATAAAAACTGCACGGTCTGCATCGATGCTGGTTTGATCCAGTCCGCTGCTTTGAAAAGTCACCGTGATTACCTCACTACCAGACACTATCACGGCGAATTCTGTGTAAGACGAGCTGAATTCTTCCAGGGGGAAGAGGTAAACTTCATTTTCTCCAATTTGAATAGGGGTGACTTCGGGAATTTCCAAAGTAGGAGCGTAGTATTTCTGAAGGAATTGATTAGGGGTTTGACCAGCTGAGTCGAGCGTGCGTCCAGTTATGGAGAGGTAGCCTGGAAAGCTATTTGGGCCTTTGATCTCAAAATCATGGTAGTTGGCAAATCCACCGCCCATGTCCGTCACTTGAGCGCTGTCAAAGTTCACACTGTACTTAATGCCAGTTTCGGTTGTGTACTCCCGAGTTTGAATCCCCGTCATAGTTTCAGCCGTTTCAAGTGGAGTTTCACTAAGCGGCTCTCCGAGAGGTACTTCCGAATTCGAGTTACAGGCACTGAGCAGAAGAGCGAGGAGTATAAGTTTTTTCATGGCGGGGTTGGTAGATGAGAGAAGCTTACCGCTCAATCATCAGCGCAGCAATCTTCATCGTAGCTCACCTTTTGCTGGGCTTTAGGTTCCAAGCATCATTTTCGCCCAAGCAGGGAGTTGGCTTGTAAGCCGCGTCCATTCTTGATTGTAGACTTGATGCGAAGCCTCGCTGTGAGCCATAAGATTGTATGTTAACTGCTGCTCGTTGTAAGGGAGTGGATCTCTTTGAGCAAGGCGGCTTTTCTTATAAACGGAATGACACAGTTTTAAAAATTCAATGGTTAAGGTCATGTGCATTTCAGAAATCCATACACGTTGATGATCGAGATTTGGATATTCACCTCGACTTTTTAAGCTTTGGAGAGTCAGTGCACTTATTCTTTCGGCTGCAGCCTTTGCTTCTGCTTCGTTCGTATCGCCATCAAAATAAGCAATTAATAATTGACCTACTGGATTAGTTTTTTTAAAAGTTTCCTCGTCTTTAGTGAGATAATAAAGATTGGATTGGCATATGCTGTGATGCATCCCAATGAGAGCACTATCCAGATCTCTTATCATGGTGATTGAACGGGCCTTTTCACCTATGTCACGATCCATATCAATGGAAGAATCGAAGTCGTGCATGTAAGTGGATCTTTTTTCTGGAAGGTAGCTGAAGTTTCCAGTGTGGCTGGCAAAACGTCCCACTCGTGCTTCGTGTGCTGCGCGAAGATTTGTACCCATGCCGCGCGCCATCTCTGCACTGAGGCGTAGGGCAAGTGCGGGTTCTTTGCGTGGATCAAATACATCAAAACGTTTTTCTATGAGCGCTTTAAAGCTGGGGTTGAGTTCAGTACCACGATGACTGAAGGTGGGTTCAAAATAGGCACCCATTCGTTGAGGGTTGCTGTCGGGAGTCGAAAGAATGACCCATTGCATAGGTTTTCCTTCCCACTCGAGGTCAGGGTAGCGACCCCATCGTACAGGTCCACATGCCGCTACGTTTCCCTCACGCAGCTTAACGGCATTTTCAAATTCTCGTTGGCCTCTTCCGTGAGGCAGTCCGCCCAAAGGTTTTTGTGAATCCAAAACGGGATAAAAGCCTCCGTCCTCTCGCACGCCTGTATGGATGAGTATGCACTCAGGAAGCAACGTGGCTAACTTCTGTCGCATCTCACCCTCTTCATGTCGGGTTATTTCTTTTGGTACTCGTCGGAAAAAAGGAACGGTAGAAGGTGGGTTTACCGTATTTGTCTCCTGGTCGAAATTCCCAACTCCTTTGAGTTTGTAACCGCCAACACGATCTTCGCCTGATAGTAGAGGTTCTCGCCTCTGTGCATATGCACTTCGTCCGGGAGTGTAAAAAGGAGGAGGAGTTCTCCAAGCCACTCGGTCAAAAAGCAGCTTCAACTCCTCAGCTGGGATCTCTACTGCTCCGGTTGGTGGAGCGAGTTGGGTTCGGATGCTTTCCGCCGTTGTATAGCTATGGGCTGGCGGCCTGCTAAAAACCTCATTGTAATCTGGAACGTCTGGCACTGCTGTATGTTAAGTTGGGTATTTTAACACACAGTCTCGTTTAGGCAAGTGGGCTAAGAAAAAGATACCGTTAGTTTTGAGTCCAATGCTTTAGCCACTTTTCTTAGCAGGGTGAGGCTAGGGTTGTATTCTCCAGATTCCAAGCGTGAAATGGCGGATTGTTTGGTGCCCATTTTTTTGGCGAGAGCAGTCTGACTCATTTTCTTTTCGAGTCTTTTTCTAATGATAGCAGCAGCCAGCTCAAACTCTGGTTCAAGCGCATCGTAAGCTGCTTTAACTTCAGGGTCTTTAAGGAGTTCTTTTTTTAAACTAGAATAGGTTTTCATAGTGTTTTAAGTATAACGTTTACGTTATATCTCCGCAAGAATTTCAGTTAGGGGCGGCTTCAGGTTATACTGCCCCCATGGGCATCATCGTAGCCATTGGCGGATA
>CAYHHJ010000009.1:0-7705 GCA_964356405.1 uncultured Candidatus Peribacteria bacterium
TCGGGAATCGGTTCGGCGTCCTGTCCCATTACATTTTCCTGATTCACGTGATCCGAAGAACACGCACTCAGAAGCAGCAGCGAAACGAAGGCGAGGCGGAGGAGTTTCATGAGCTCAGTCTCACAGAATCTTATTCAATCGTCAACGTGCCGCGTTCGCCGGAAACATTGATGGTGTCCAAGTCCTGGTAGCTCTGCACCACGGCCGGTTCCAGCACAAAACTTCCTGGGTTGATCACCCGAGCAAGGTAATAGAATTCCTTGCCGTACTTGCATTTACCGTCGCAGTAAACGTAGAAGCTCACGCTCTGTCCATCTTGGTTGTAAGGGTTGCGATACTGGTCAGTCTCTTCCGCCGCATAAGAGGAAGCATTCACAACCGTAAGGGTTTGCAGTCCACTAGGTAGATGGTCGGTAACTTTAAAGCTGTCAGGCCCCGTGCTAGTAACACTCAAATGCACTTCCACCACGTCGCCGGTTTTCAGCGTGCTCACTTCCTTGCCATCTACCCAATAACTGCGCTCCACGGTGACTTTATTCGAGGTATTTAAAGCCTCAAGATCGAGTGGTGTTTCGTAGTAAGTCACCGCCATCACCTCGCCGTCCACATCGGAAATTTCCAAGCTGTCCAATTCCTCTGGCAAGAAGCTGCGTACTTCCACAGCACTGCCCACTAGCTCAATCTTTTCACCGTCGAGTTTAAAGGAAACCGTCTTTTGCGCACCGCCTTCCAGACGAGCTTTTGCGTAGAGCATTTTCTCGAGCACAATAAGCTCGTCTGCTTGCTCAGCATCCAAGGCCGCTGTCCACAGCTCAGTGGACAAGTCACTGCCAATCGATTCCGCCACCGTCGCCATAAGCGCATTCCATGCAGCATCGCCCTCAGCATAAATATCCAAGAACAGTTCGGTGGCGCTGTCGTCTTGTCCATACTCTGTGTAAGCCAGCGCCGCAAAGAGTTTGTCTTCTTTCTCCAGCTCGAAATGCTCAACAAAATAATTCAGTTCAGTTAGGTAGCTTTCGCCCAGTCCAGCCAAACCATAGAGCGCCAAAATCTTTTCATTCAAGGTGCGGTCGGCCTCATTCAAAATGCCTTCAAAGTAAGCGCTGAGCGCAGCTTTGTTCAAATGTTCCGGTGACAGTGCTGCCATCTTTGCTGAGAGCTCAAGGTCTGTATCCGCATAGGGGAGTAGGGCAATTCCGTCCTCAGATTCTTGGTAAACCCCCGCGCCATAGTCCGGCACATTCACCTCTTCATCAAACGTTTCGTTCAGCCATTCGCCAGCCAAAGTGCGAGCCAAAGCCTCATCCGCACGGTCTCCGTCACTGTAATAAGCCTCCATCAAAGTGCTGTAAACAATGCCCACCTCATTGTTTAGGAAGTGGACTTCCGTGCGCTCAGTGGGGGAGCCTTCAAGGCTGATTCCATCGCTCAGCAGCGTTTCACTCACGGCACTTTCGCTCAAATGCGATGCCACCACGTTCACCGGTAAAATCACCGTGTCTTCATAGATGCCCGCTTCCACCGTGCTGCTGATTTTGTGCAAACCACTTTCCAAAGCACCAAGCTCAAAATACGTGGTTTCAAAGGCCTCACCAGCTTTTTCACCCAAGTCCATTTCGTCCACTTTCATGGAGAAGGTCACTGCTGCGCCCGCTTCCAAACTGTCGCCATAAGCACGAACCGGCAGGGAAGGCACGTCGCCCGTTAAATAAGTAGAATTAATTACTGGATTCACAAACAGCGGCTTGCTCACGTCAATATTCGCAGTGCTGTACCCGGCATGTATTTCAGCTCCG
This sequence comes from uncultured Candidatus Peribacteria bacterium, assembly GCA_964356405.1. Classification (GTDB taxonomy): domain Bacteria; phylum Patescibacteriota; class Gracilibacteria; order UBA1369; family 2-02-FULL-48-14; genus 2-02-FULL-48-14. Next base: position 1,800 of record CAYHHJ010000009.1, read on the forward strand.
CCACTCACCGCCGCCGCGCTGATGCGCCAGCTAGTGATGTTGTCGGGTAGTGTGAAAGTCACGTCCGCCGTGCCGTTTGCATCGGTGCTCACCACCGTGAACAGCGCGGTGTCACGGAAATCTTCACGCGACTCGCCCTTGTCGTTGTGTACGTAAATGCCATTGGCAAAATACGTGTGCTTCCGTTCCGTTTCAAAGTTATAAACCTTCACATTGTTTCGCACCTGCGCAATGGATTCCACGAGTACAATCTCGCCATCCTTATTCACAAGCGTGTCGCCCACCATCAAGTCTCCGGCCAGTTGCCATTTCCCATTGATGAAGAGCACATGTTCCTCGGTCACGCCCAAAGTACCGTTCACCAGCAAGTATTCTCCCACGTCGTGTTCAATGGTGTTCATAACAGTAACTTCCGTGAGCGTCGCATCCCATTCGCTGCTACGCGTGAGTACTTTGTCGCCGGTCACGATGTCTTCAATATTTTTACTGCTGCCATCCGCCATAAGAATTTGTGTGCCCGCGACAAAACATCCTCCTTTACCTCCGTCACCTTCAGTCGACAATTCCTGGTGCGAAATATACGTGTAATTCACGCCGCTACTCATGGGGCTGTAAATCAATTCCAAAGGGTCACGGAACGATTCTGCAAAAAGTGAGTAGTACGCTTCGTCCACCAAATACAAATTCACCTGCGCTGCCTCGCTGGCCTGCACGTGCAAGGTCACTTCTTCGCCCGGTTCATACGACTCTTGATCTGCGCTCACAGAAACATCCATGCGACGGTCATCGGTGTTCAAGTAGAGTGACTGCCCGCCGGATTGTCTATAATGCTTTCCGTCAAAATGTACCGCGTTCACACTCACGTTGGGCACGTGATTTTTCCCAAAGGTCATAGAGTAAGTGGGCTCACCCTGCACGGTGTACTTTTGAAGTCCATTTTGCGACTCCATGAATAGGAAGCTTCCTTCCCAGCTTTCATTTTCTTCATCACTGCTCAGTTCAAAGGTGAATGCCTCACCCAAATGAACGTACGAATCTTCCCAGTTATCGCCCGCACCAACTCGTTCAAGGCCTAAATAGTTGGAATAGCCGTAGTAGTGGCTGTTGCCATTGCTCACGTATCCATTCACGCTGTAGTAGTTCCCGTCTGCGTCATAAAGGTCCACTCTCAAGTCATAATCGTGCTCTTCGCTCAAGGCAGGGTCGTAGCTAAAGTGCCCTTGAGCAGTGGGCTTTAGCATCACTTCATCGAGCGCCGTTTCCTTTCGGTCATAGTCATATTTTTTGCGAACCACTTTGTCCACTGGGTCGTAGTGCTCACCGGTTTCAGTGGCAATATAATCAACCTGAGTGATGTTCACAATTGCGTAGCCGGTGTCATCGGGGTCACCATAAATGAGCTCATAGTTTCGGTAGCTTTCAAATGCAGACGCGTCGTAATCGGCTCCCGCTAAATTCAACTTATAGGCCTGGAAGCTGACTTCGTCATTGGCGTATACGTCCGTTTCCTCATCCATAATGCTACGGCTGATGAAGGTCTTAAATACCAAGCTTTCACTTATTTCTCCCATCTCTTCTTGCACTGGGGAAACCGTTAGGTACTCAGTCCGAGCCAGGTAGCAGTTTTCACCTTGGGTGCATTCATAACCTTCAGCGATCCAGCTCAACTGGGCATCGCCGTTTTCATCAGTGGTCACGGTTTTTTCTTCACCCGTGGGCAAGGTGGCTCTGAATTCGGTGTTGGGCACAGGCGTTCCTTCAAAGAAAGCCGCGTGCAGAGTAGCAATCGCCGTTTCACCTTCAAACAAAGCGGTCTTTTCAGAGCTCAGGCTCAGGTCATAGGCGGGCTTCACATAATCTTCCACATAAAAATTGGTACTGCTCATCAGCTGATCATTTTGAATGATGAGTATATTATAAGAATCGCTGTTTAAATTCTTTAAGTCCAAGCTTCCTTCAAAAGCCTCCCCGTCTTTTAGTGAAATGGTTTGCTTCTCAATAACGGTGCGATCTTCCAGAGTATCCAGAGCCCCGTACTGCCAGAAATAGCCTTGAATCAAATAGAGCTCCGCACTTTCCTCAATGGGCGTTTCACGTCCTTGAATAAATCCCCAGTAATGCACCGTGTCGGTGGGCAAATAGGTGACGCGTTCGGTTTGCATAAATTGCCAATACAAATCATTGCTCGCCACTTCGTCCAAGTGCAGCGGCACCTCATAATACGTGCTGCGGCCGGAAGCACTCACCTCAAAGAAAGTAGACGCGTCCACATGCCGTTCAAGGTTCAATTCTTCATAAAGATTGTCGAAGGTGGCCACGCCCTCGTCATTGGTTTTTCCACTAATTTTGCTGTCCACAATCGAGACCTCTGCACCTTCTACCGCCGTTCCCGTAACGGTGCTGTTCACCCAAACCAAAGGAGCTTCGTTATTGAGGTTTAGATACACTGCCGTCTCGCTCACTTGCAAGAACGTACTCGCCGTTGCGTCGTTCTTTTTCACCTCCACCAGGTAGTACCCGGCAGGCAAGGAATCCTCCATCTGCAGCCAATCTCCAGCATCATCAATCAGCGTGCTTTCTGGCATGTCCACCACCTTGGTGAGGCCGCTGGTGCTCGTGCTGTAAATCTCACGTTGGTAGTAAGACCACAGCGGCGCTTCTTCTCGAGTTTCCTGCAGTGCTTTCAAGAATGCGTCTCCGCTGCCATACGCATAAACAGAAACCGCCATAACGCGATCTTCTGCACCGTCTCCGTAGTAGTACATTTGCATGCGCGCGGCTTCCTCCGGGCTGAACTCGTAAATATTTTTTGTAAAGTTGAGCGTGGTACTTGCACGAGTGCTGGTGTCCGTTTCGAATTCAAAGCTGTACGCTTCGCCCAAAGTATTCTCTTCGCTGCTAAGTCCCAGGCTGCCATCAATCGTCACGGTATAAATAGTGGCTTCTTTAAGGCCTCCGCTCGGCGCAAAAATTCCGGTCTTTCCCTCCACACTAAACGTTCCATTAATAGCAGGGGAGATGCTGAACGCGTTTTCAAAGGCGCTTTCATCCACTCCATTGTGAGTAAAGTACACTTCAATTCCCGTGTTCGTAGGCACGCCCGCTTCTTGGATGCCCGGCAAAGTCCCCGTCACGCGGAAGCCATCCGAAACTTCGTAGGCCCAGCTGTATTCCTTGGGGTAGGGGCTCTCACTCAAATTCTGCGCCTCCAGGCTGAAGGAATAAATTTCCCCTGGGTCTAATTCGTCCGCCGGAGTCACCGCCACCTCACGATCTGAAATTTGTTCGAAGAAAAGTTCTACCAGCGGCGTCACACTCAGCACCGTTTCCACTTCTTTCACATCGAGATCACCCTTGCTGCTCAGCACAAAAGTCGATTCGCTCGCCACGCCGGTTTCATCTTCCAGTTGAGGCGTCAGCACATAATAATCCTTGGCTTCGGCCACATTCACGAGTTGTGGTAGCAGGCTTCCGCTAGGAATCAAGAATTGGAAGGCGAATACCACTACCATCACCGCCGCTAGGGCAGGGGCCGCACGTTTTACAAAGAAGTTCTGCCAGTCCGGCCACGCGAAACCCGTCTTTGCGGGAGCTTCATTGAGCTCGAGCGCCTTATTTAAAAGTTGCGCACGCAAATCAGTCTTGAACGAGGGTCGTTTTCGTTTTTGGTACATGTTTCCCAGTTTTGATAAGTATTTTTCGATCATGGTGAAAGTTGGGGACAAAGTTGGGTCAGGCGCTTCAGGGCGCGGTTGAGCTTAACTCCAATGTTATTCACATTCGTATTCATCGCATCCGCCATTTCAATATAGGAAAGGTCTTGAAAGTAGCGCAGCGAAAGCAAATCCTGTTCGTCCGGCTTCAGCAAATGGAAGGCATCGTTGAGTTGTTTCAAATGCATCACCACTTCCTGTTTGGATTCCTTCTCTTTCACTTCAATATCGGCCCCGTCGAACTTCTCGCCCACTTCATGCCATTCTTTAATCATAGCCTCCCGTTCACGTTTGTGTTTGCGGAAGTGCCCGTTGATTTCATTAATAGCAATGCGATAGAGCCAAGCCCTAAACGGCTTTCCTTCGTATCTATATTTCTCAATGTTTTCTAGTGCAATCATGAACGTGTCTGAAGTTAAATCTTCGGCCAGTTGTCGGTCCGCCACACGGCTCAGCAGGAATCGGTGTATCGCATCAAAGTGAGCGTCATAAAGGTGCACAAACTCGCGTTTGTCTTTTTGCGCTGCTTCAACCTGTTCTTTTTCTTGCTGGGTCATCAGAGGCCGGTAGGACTCAATATTAAAAGCTACATTACTATAAGCCTCTTTAGCGGATTCTCTTACAAGATTTTTTAGTGTATAAAGGTTTCATGGTTAAAAAAACTTCCATTGCCAGTGTTCTTGGAACCATATTGGCCGTCGTCCAATCCTTTTTTGACGACCTATTCAGCTTGCTTGCCCGTAAACTCAAAAGCGCAGGAGCTTCCAAGTCAAAAAAATCAGATGGTGATTTGCTCCGCTTCTTAAAGGCCATCGCCCGCTTCTTCGGCGACTTAGGGGAAGGTTTTTATAGTACCTACGAAAAAATTAAAAAAGACAAGAAATCATGAACCCAACTAATCTCTTTATATCAGGGCTCCTTACGCTTCTTTTGATGGGCAGTGGATGTACCGGCACAAGAACCAATGATGCAGGTGCAAGTGAATACACCGATAAGACGCTCGAAGCATTCTTCCCGGAAATTTCTGGCAACCTTGGCGATTACAGCATTCAAATTCCCACGGGATACGAGAGCTATGCCCTGCCTTCTCAATCCATCTACGGCGCAATGCTGTGGACCACGCCCGAAGACCTAAAACTTTTTCTCAACCCTGATGACTATGACGCTTCATTGCACACCACCACGGTATTTAAGGCAGTTTGGAGCATAAATGTGGGAGGGGTGGGTGACCAAATCGTGCAAGCAGGTGTACCTCTTACCAAGGCAGATTTAGAAAAGGATGGAACCGAGGTGAGCGCATTCACGAGTGGATTATTCCATGGTTTGACCGGCGTACCCGCACTAGCCATGACGGGAACCTTACAGGGGCAGCAGGTATATTTGGCTTATATCTACAGTCCAGCAAATGACACCGTTATGCTGGTGGTACTAGGCGGCAACAAAACGGGCGACACTGATGAGCAAGATTGGAATGCCTTTGTAAATAGTTTAGAAATACAATAAATCTCAATGAACCCAACCCTTCTCATTCTTCCCGGCTGGGAAAACAGCGGTCCCGAGCATTGGCAGAGCCTCTGGCTCAAGAAATACCCGAACGCAGTAAAAGTTGAACAGGCCGATTGGATGCATCCAAAAAAAGACGACTGGGTCGCAACCCTAGACCAATACATCCAAAAATACGACGAAGTAGTCTTAGTCGGACACAGTCTAGGTTGTCCACTCACGGCGCACTGGGCCAAGGAACATCCTGAGTCCACTGCCAAAGTGAAAGGCGCTTTCTTGGTCTCGCCCTTCCTCAAAATTCCACCTGAGCTCAGCACCTTCGACCCACTTCCGCTCGAACCGCTGCCCTTCAAAAGCACGGTAGTGTCTAGCACCACAGACCCTTGGTGCACCATTGAAGACGCAGAGAAAATCGCTAAAGCCTGGGGCTCTCACTTCGTGAACGTCGGCGCCCAAGGGCACCTCAATTCCACTGCTGGCGTAGGCGACTGGCCGGAAGGGCAGAAACTTTTGGAGGAACTTTAAAGCTAGTAGCCAGGCACATACGAATCGTAGGCACAGGCCACTTCAGCCGTGACATCAAAAACCACGTCGTCTGTTTCGTGGGAAACAAAGGTCCATCCTTCACACTGATTCATGCCGGTGTCGGGAGGAATAGCTTCAATAAAAGCCCGCGTTTCATCGCTATGG
>CAYHHJ010000009.1:7805-11621 GCA_964356405.1 uncultured Candidatus Peribacteria bacterium
CATGCCGGTGTCGGGAGGAATAGCTTCAATAAAAGCCCGCGTTTCATCGCTATGGTCGGAATCGGGGATGATGTCATGTGCAAATTCGTGTCCGGTCATGTGTATAACCGCATTTATACTGTTGTAACGATTGGTGTACGCAAGCACATCATAGTCTCCCATAGATAAGGCGAAGGTCTCTTGATGAGGAAGGTAAGCGGGAGAATCCACATCCACCCAGATGATATCTTTTGCCACATCGGTCGCCATGATGGCTTCGCCTTTGTGGGTCGCACTCTGTATAGAAGTGGCGCAGCGCAAATCCAAAATATCGCCTTCCGCAGCCAACTCCTCAGGAGTAAGGAGCTCGTCCAAGCCGGCTGCCCCAAACCTTTCTCTTAGTATCGACTGAAAGTCTCCATCATTTAAATCGTCCACCTGAGCAGCGTAAAAAGCCCTGTCCACATCACTACAGTCGACTTCCTCAATTTTATCGCACCCAATCGCAAGTCCAGCAACGAGTAGGTAAGGTAGTGATTCTTTCATTTAGACTTTATTTTTATATCGCTCAAACGCCTGAAGCAAATCACTGCAATCATCCTTATTCACCGTGATGAGGTAAAAAATATCTTCACCACGCACAAGCACAGCCGCTCCACCGGACTGAATCTTGGTGTACACATGTGGACGAATATTATCCTTCATAAAAGCATACCAATCCTTAGGCGCTGAGGAGAGTTTTTTGAGATCTGGTGAAAATTCATAACGCATATAATCTTTTGCTTCCTGGTAATGGAAGAGTTTCAGCTCAGTGATTTCGTTGAAACCAATACGAATGGTGTATTTCCTGTCGGGGTGGGAAAGGTCCGTTATGGGAAGCGAGAAGGTCACACTTTCTGTGTCCACGACATACGTAGCTAAAAGGTTCTGAAATACCTTTCTAAGTTTGTCTCCAATGGGAAGAACCAACCGGCGCAAAAGTAGCAGATACGCAAAGTAAGTTCCTAGCTGAATGGCAAATTCAGGTTTATAGCTAAACTCTTGACCCGACTTATAGAAAACATACAAAAATCCTGCCATAAACAAAGGAAGTAGTACAAAACCTTTCAAACTTTTAAAACTCGCTTTTGCTAGTGCAGCTTGATTCAAGCCTTTCCAAACCATTTCAACCGCGTCACCTTCAGGAGATTTTTCACATTCAGAGGAGCGGTATACATCCTTTCGAAAAAGAGAAAAGCCCGCCTCTATAAATATGCAAAGAAACAGTGGCAATAAAATGGCTGAAGTCGTCGTAAACTGAGATCCAGAACTTAAGGAGAGAATCATGGCCACGCCCGCAAAAAGAAAACCGACAAACATCAAAAGAAGACCGCTCATCCTTGTATTCAATTTCGCTGCTTTATGTGTACTCATATTAGTAGGGGTTAGAGTTATTCACCAATCACTCGCCAGTCCGCATATTTATCCATATAAAAGTCAGGCCCTTTTTCACCCGCAGCATTGATCTCATCCAAAGTGATAAAGATTCGATCTAATGCAAACACTATGGAAAAACTGAGAACCAGCATGATAAGCATTTTATGAAAACCTTTGACCTTTATAGAAAGGCATATCACCAAATGAACAAAAATGAAGCTTAGAATAAATAGCCCCAACACAAACCAAACCACCATTCCACTATTCCCAAACAAGGACCCAAGCGTCATGCCGAGAGATATATAGTAGGGGTAGAGTATGGGTGGAATGACCTTGAGCCGCACCATGCTCCAAATGGATAGTGCCGTTATAGAAACCAGACAAAACAATATCATGATTGCAGCATCGTTCTCATTCAGTAAAAAGTAAGAAACCAGCCCAACTACATAGGCAGCTAGCAGTAGTACTTCACTCGTGTGCAATTTACTAAACGGATTTTTCATCGGGGCATTGTTACATCAGTATAAGTCTGCCTCCCGACTTTTCTTACAAGATTTTAGTGCATCATCGTATCATTCATCTCCTCGCCCCGCCTCCACATTCACAAGGTACGGCACCGTGAGTAACTGCCCATCTATTTGAATTTGTGTGAAAATCGCATACCGACCTTCATCGGGAAAGTGCGCAACAAAGCTGGGTCCGCTGCCCTCGATGGCATGCACATGCTCATAGTCCAACGTGTCTTCTTGAATGACCACACTGTGGCCTTTGGCACCCAAATAATCTTCAAAGCTTGTCACGCTCTGGCCGTCTTTTCCCACCGTGAGCGAATACTCCACTTCACCAGTCTGCACGTCCTCTGGGAAATGGTAGGTCACTTGGTAACCTTCAATGTCTTGAGTCTCATCATAGCCGCCCAACTTCATCCGAATGAATTCCCCAATGCTCATGTTAAAAGTCAGCACCTGTGGCTCGCCACCCACCGGCGTGAAGTCTGCATAAAATTGGTACGGCCCCTCAGTAGGAAACTCGATTTGCACTTCCCACACACCGTTCGCACCCAGCTCGGGATGCACGTGCAAAAATTCATATAAATCGGTACGCACTCCAATCAAATGTAGCGGCTTTTCATGCACCGTTTCAAAATCCTTCACCGTTTCGCCTCGCTCGTCTTTAATCGTGAGAGTCATGTCCACGGTGGTTCCCGTAACCGATTCCATAGTATAGCTCACACTGTATTCAGTGACTTGTGCCAAACCAAAAACCATATAAATCGCCATAGCCAGCATCAGTAAATCCTCCGCCAGCGTGCCCAAGTACGCACCCTCAATTTTCCGCCGTCTCAAAAAGGCCACCCAAACGCCCAGAGCACTCACGGCCATGAGCACCAGCGCAACCCAGTTCACAATCGTCAGCTCCCACCGCGCGTAGTAGGCAAGCCCCAGCCCCACCTCCAAAAACGGATACACATGCGCATATACACGGCTCCGCCCGCCCAACAAATCGTAACTCGCGTAAGCCTTCGCAAACGCACGCAACCGCACCACCTTGAACAATCCAAACATCAAAAAGAACGCCGCCATAAAATCCAGCATCGCGTTTTCCAAACTCCACCCATGCGCAATCTGCATGCCCAGCGTGAACGCTGCAATAAATGAAAAAATCGCCATCAAAGGCGCAAACTTTTTAATATTCATAAAGGTTTTTTACAAATATACAATCCACGGTCTTTCATGAGGCCGTCTTTTTTGAATTCTGAGCTGAACCCCGCGTCACGCATAATTTTTAAGGTTTCTTTAATTTCAAAAAGTCCCAGTTCGTGGCGATCGATAAAGTGGAGCACTTCTTTATTTTTTTCAGCGATTAAGTAATTCATATCCATAATAGAAACACTTCCTTTTTGCTTAGAAACCGTCAAACGGGAAATTTTGATTTCCTTTGAATCGTAAGTGGTCACGTGAGGCCAACCTGGTTTAAAAGTAGATGGGGTGAACCACGGCTCAATAATCAAAACTCCTCCGGGTTTCAAGTGTCGCGCAAAATTCTCGAGAGTTTTCTTCAAATTTTTGTAAGTTTTTACATAACCAATAGAACTGAATAGACATAAAATGACGTCGAACTCTTTTTTAAAATTGAACTTCACCATGTCTGCTTGTTTGAACTCCACCCCCTTTATTTTTTTCTTTGCGATTTCTAAAATTCCTCGGTTCAAGTCGGCACCCACGCAATTGAAATGTTTCTTGAAATACTCCATGTGATGAGCCGTGCCGCAAGCCATCTCTAGCAAATCCTTGCCGCGAGATTTTTTAGTTTTTTTAATAATTCCCTCAATTTTTTCCACTTCTTTTTTATAATCTTTCCACTCATAAATCAGGTCATAGTATTTCGCCAAATCTTTGTAGAGAAGTTGATGTTTCATTT
>CAYHHJ010000009.1:11721-14173 GCA_964356405.1 uncultured Candidatus Peribacteria bacterium
TAAATCATGAGCCCGCCGCACGCTACTTGCTTTATATGTAAAATATGTTAGAATGAGCTTCTTTAATCAGTTGAGGCTATGGAAAGGAAACTAGGAGCTGCATTTATGGTGGATATAGCTGGACGGATGGAAGGCAACCCTAGGAGGAAGCTTTCTGCAGCATGGAGAGATGGCATTCAGGTTCCCGCCCGTGAGGTTTTTGATGAAGAAAATAGTACCTTTGGCCAAATTATTGAGGCTATTCGTAGAACGCCAGAAGAATATGCAATAGATGCCCATTTCTTTATTAGTTCACAAGGAGGAGACGCAGAAGAAGTAAGAGACTGGAAAAGATTCATGACTGCCATACGCTCAACAGAGGGGACGGTTTCAACCCAAATTCTTGGATATGGGAGCAGTGCAGCCGCTTGGATCTTCATGCTGGGAGATCCAGGACATCGTTTCATGACCAGCGACGGACGAGTGGGTTTACACAACGTAACCTTGCAACTAGGCTCAGCACCAGGCTTAGACCTTTCAGACCCAGATGCTGTAGGTGCATGGACTCGGGGAAACATAAGACATTTACTCGATACTTCTGAAGAAGTAAAACGAGATACGGAAAGTTTTCTTGAAGCCATGCCAGCTGAAGCTCGTGAACGTATTCTTCGCGACGCATTCAGTAAAGTGGGAGCAGAGATCTTGATACTTAATGCAGCTGAACTTGAGTCGGCCGGAGTCGTCGTTCTGACCAACGAGGAAATCACCGAGCGAGTCCTAAATCAGATTTTAAAGATAAAGGATTGATTCTATAATCAAAGTCCTTAAATCTTAAAATGCCTAAACCCCTCACTCCCGAAGAAGCCCGCGTGATTGTTCACAAAGGCACCGAGATGCCTTTCACAGGCAAGTACGATGAATTTTTTGAAAACGGTGTCTATGTGTGCCGACAATGTGAAACGCCGCTCTACACCTCAGCTAGCAAATCCCGCTCCGGCTGCGGCTGGCCCGCTTTTGACGACGAACTTCCCGGCGCCATCAAACACACCCCGGACACCGATGGACGCCGCACCGAAATCACCTGCGCCCACTGCAACGGTCACCTGGGCCACGTCTTCACCGGTGAACAACTCACCGAAAAAAACACCCGCCACTGCGTGAACAGCGTGTCTCTGAAATTTATACCGGGGGAAGTGGCTTAATAAACCTAATACAAAAAGGGTACAAATATTCTTCACCGTGCTTAGCCTTGATGGCCCCACGAATCGGCGCATAAAAGAACAAAAAGATTGATCCGAAAGTACCAATCAAATAAAGAATTATACTTAACAAGGCGGTGGCCTCTGAAGTTTCTGAAGCCACAATCGCATAGAAAAATAGGATTACGAATAGGGGTGTGTATAGAAAAATTGAAATCTGAAAATTGATTGCTTCGGCTCCGTGGTTCCTTATAAAACGGCTTTCATCTTTCTTCACCAGCCAACAAATTAAAGCGAGAATAAAACCGAGTGGGGCTATAAAATTAACAAAAATCATGAGGTGAAGCATCATAGCCCAATTGCTTTCTTCGCCCGTAAGTTTTTCTGGCATGGTTTTTTTGGAAGTATCCTCAGCCTAATACCGTCTCTACATAAAGGTCAATGCGTGTCGCTCAAGTTCAAATCGCCTAAACACGTGGCTGAATAAGCCTAATGCAGAAAGGGTACAGATATTCTTCACCGTGGCTAGCTTTAATAGCCCCACGGATCACGCCATAAAAGAACAAAAAGATCACGGCTGGAAGACCGGCTGTGAAAAGAAACATAATCAATACACCAAGGGACTCTGAGCTCGCTGAAACTAAAAAGGAGCAGAAGAAGAGCACCAGGATCGCAAAAAGATACAAGTACACTGAAATTTGAAAATTGATAGCCTCCGCCCCATGGTTTCTTATAAAGAGACTTTCATCTTTCTTTACTAGCCAAAGAATCAAACTCACTACCAGACCGGCTGGAAATAAGAAAAGGCTAGTAAAAGCAGCTAGATGGCACGCCATGGCCCAGTGTTTTTCTTCTGGTGTGGGTGTTTTTTTCATGAATTCAAAATTAAGAATGAATGATTCAGCACCATAGCAAAGCTCACCCACCCCAAATAGGGCAGTAGCAGATAGGCCGCTCGTTTATCGATACTGCAAAACATACAAATACAGGTAAATATCATGAGCCACAAAAGTACAATCACGGCCATCGCGGCCCCAATTTGATGCAGGCCAAAAAATACAACGGACCACGCACAGTTCACCACTAAGTGAAGCACAAATAAAACCTGCGCCCGTATAGCTTCAGGCCCCTTCTTTAGTGAAACAAAATACAAAGCAAAGCCCATCATAAAATAAAGGAGCGTCCACACGGGCCCAAAAATCCAATCAGGCGGCGTGAAGCTGGGCTGATTCAGCTCTGCGTACCAAGTGGGTATTGCCAGCATAGTCGCAAGC
>CAYHHJ010000010.1:0-4347 GCA_964356405.1 uncultured Candidatus Peribacteria bacterium
AAGAGGCTTTTAAATTGATCAAAGCCGCGCGCCCCTACGCCGGTCACATCGACACTTGCCTGGAAGTGAATCAAGTCGAGGGTTTTGACGTACTCGTGTCTGAATCTCCCAAGCCCGCCGACATAAAACTCTGGTTCATGAATTTAGGTGGCTACCGTGAGGGCCAGTTCGGCGAAGTGCACAAATGCATACTCGTGACCGCACCCGATTTAGCAGCCGCAAAAGCCAAAGCAAAACAGGATCCATTTTTTAAAGCACCCGGGATGGTTCAAGATCCCATTGCGGCACCGCACATCGATGACAAACACCTGCTCGACGACGGAATCGATGACGTTTTGTGTGTGAGCGATGAAGTGAACGGCATTGAACTTCAATCTAGCGCGACGCCAAAAGAAAACGTGCTCACGATTGCGTATATTCCGCTGAAGTAATTAGGCTCGCAGCTCCTTCATATGTTCCACGCGTTTTTGAATGAGCTCAGCCGTTCCAATGTCTTTGCGGTAGAACACGGGCCCTTTCACACTGCTCACCGCACTTTGAGCAGCCACTTCGGCCTCGGTCAAACTTGCACCAATCCCCACAAACGCAATCGCTCGTGACCCAGACAAATAGAGCCCATCTTCTTTTTGATTCACGGACGCGTAGTAAGCACGCACGCCAGTCGGCACTGCACTCACTTCAATCTTTTCTCCTTTGCGCGGCTCAGTGGGGTAGCCTTCAGGAACCACATACTTCACCACGGTGGCTTTCTTTTCAAATTCCACAGACATCTCATCCAGCGTGCCGGCAATAATCGCCTCACACATCGCTACAAAGTCGCTTTTCAAAAGTGGCAGCACGTTCATCGCTTCGGGGTCACCAAAACGTGCATTGTATTCAATGAGTCGCACGCCATCCTTCACCGCCATAAAACCTCCGTACATGATTCCTTTGTAGGGCTTTCCTGTTTCTTCAAGCAAAGCCTTAGCAACCGCCACGGTGATTTCATGCGCCGCCGCAAGGTCGCTCGGCTGTAAAAAGGGAAGGCCACCATCGGCGTCGCTGTAAGTTCCCATCCCACCGGTATTGGGTCCGGTGTCGCCTTCATATGCCCGCTTGTGATCCTGCACTGCAGGCATGTCCACCACATGGGTGCCATCCACAAAACTCATCAGAGAAAATTCCTCTCCCACAAACTTTTCTTCCACCACCACGCGTCCAAATTTCGCGATGCCTTCTTTGGCAAACGCCACACCCTCCTCATAAGTCTTCAAATGCTCTCCAGAAACTTGCACGCCTTTGCCTCCCATGAGTCCGTCGGCTTTCACGACATACTCGCCGAGCTCCTCCATGTATTCGCGCAGGCCATCTTCGCTAGTGAACACGCGGAATTGTGGATTCCCGGCAATGCCATATTTTTTTACCAAATCACGCGTGAAAGATTTTGAACTTTCCAGCTGCGCAAGAATCTTCAAAGGGCCCACGCTCTGCACGCCCAGTTCTAAAAGTGCATCGGCCGCGCCTGCTCCCAAAGGATCGTCCGGTCCGATAAAAGCAAAGTCTGGCTTGAATTCGCTCGCAAAAGTTTTTAACGCTTCAAAGTTGAGTAGAGAATCCGCCACATGATAGGAAGCGGCCATCGGCTTAATACCAGGATTCACCGCACTAGCAAATACGCCCAAGATACAGCCCTGTGGGCTGCGCTTCAAAGTCTCGGCGATCACGTGTTCGCGTGCGCCGTTACCGATGAGCAAAATTCGTTTCATTAAATAAGGGGGATTTGGTTCTGCTGTTGCTCGTCTTCTTCGTGCTCAGCCTTCTTACGAATTTCCTTGTAAACGTCGCTGCGGCTTTCTTCGGCGGCACGTAAAACTTCTTCGGTCACATCGGCGGTGGGGTATTTACCGTCGAAACAAGCCATACAAAAACGTTCAATATCCGGATTCCCCTCACGCACTGCTTCCGCCAAATCGTCGAGTTCTTGATAGAAAAGTGCATCAGCACCCAGCGATCGAGCCGTTTCTTCCACGGTTAAATTATTGGCCACAAATTCTTTGCGCGAAGGCATGTCGATTCCATACACACATGGGTGACGTAGGGGAGCCGCACAGGAAGCAAAGTAAACTTTTTTGGCGCCCATTTGCCGTACCATTTCTACGATCTTGCGTGAAGTATTTCCACGAACAATAGAGTCATCCACGAGCAGCACGTTCTTCCCCTCAATTTCGAGTTTAATAGGATTCAATTTTCTTCGAATGGAGCTCTGACGTTTGCTTTGCCCCGGCATAATAAAGGTGCGTCCCACATAACGATTTTTCACCAGACCTTCACGGTATTTCACGCCCAGCTCATAAGCCAAGGGAACCGCCGAGTGACGAGAGGTGCTGGGCACCGGCATCACCACATCAATTTCCAAATTCGCCGCCTTGATTTTCTTCGCGAGTTTTTCTCCCATGCGCAGTCGCGTTTTATAAACAGAAATATTGTCGATCATGGAATCTGGACGAGCAAAATACACGTATTCAAAAATACAAGGAGTGTAAACAGGCTTGTCCGCACAAATCTTGTTGTGAGCCTTGCCTTGCATGTCCACAAAAATAACTTCTCCCGGTTTTACGTCACGCACAACGTCATAGCCCAGCACATCGAGTGCCACGCTCTCGGACGCAAAAATAGTATCGGTGTAGAGGTCATCTTGGCGCGTACCCATAATCAGCGGCCGAATGGCATTGGGATCGCGGAAGGCAAGGAGACCATGCCCTGAAATGAGCGCAATAACGGCATAAGCTCCCTTCACTCGTTTATAAACTTGCTCCATCGCTTTAAAAATATCCTCCGGCGTCAAGGTTCGCGTTTTGAGTTCCCCGATTTCATGTGCCAGCACATTGAGCAGCACTTCTGAGTCGGAACTGGTATTGAGGTGCCTATGATTTTGTTCAATCACTTCCTTGCGGAGCGCCGCCGTGTTGGTCAAATTCCCATTGTGTATCAGGGCGATTCCAAAAGGGGAGTTCACATAAAAAGGATGCGCTTCCGCGCTGCTATAGGTTCCGGCGGTGGGGTAGCGCACGTGCGCCATTCCCGTTCGTCCACTGAGCCGTTCCAAGTCCTCTGCCTTAAACACATCGCTCGCGAGTCCGTCGCCTTTTTTAATATGCAGTTGCTCACCGTCACAAGTCGCCATTCCAGCCGCATCCTGTCCACGATGTTGAAGCATCATGAGTCCGTCGTAGAGCTCTTGAGCGACGGGGGTGTTGGAATGAATACCGATGATTCCGCACATATTTTCCGAGGGAAAAGAGATTAGAGCTTACCTTGTTTCTTCGCGGCTGTCACGGTGTTCATCAGAAGGCAGGCCACGGTCATTGGCCCCACGCCGCCAGGCACGGGCGTGTATGCAGAAACTTTTTCCTTCATGCTTTCCAAATCCGCGTCGCCGCAGAGTTTTCCATCCTCGCCGCGGTGTATGCCTACATCGATGACAATCGCGCCCTCTTTAACCATATCCGCCGTCAAAAATTTTGGCTTTCCTACGGCCACCACCACCAAATCTGCGTCCTTGGTATACTTGAGTAAGTTTTTTGTTCGGCTGTGGCAGCAAGTAACGGTGGCGTCTCGGTTTAAAAGCATAGCCATCATGGGTTTGCCCACAATGTTGCTGCGCCCAATCACCACGCAGTCCATGCCCTTCACGTCGATCTTATAAAAGTCCAAAATCTTAGTGATCCCCTTGGGAGTGCACGGTGCCAAATCCTCAAAGTCCTTGCTCAAAAACATCTTTCCCACGTTGTAGGCGTGAAAACCGTCCACGTCTTTGTACGGATCAATCGCCTTAATCACCACGGGTGCATCCATGCCCTCAGGGAGGGGAAGCTGCACTATCATTCCCGTCACGCTCGCGTCCTTATTCAGCTCATCAATCTTTGCCAAAAGCTCCGCCTGGGTCGTCGTCGCAGGCATCGCCACGCGTTCACTGAGCATGCCCACTTTTTTGCAGGCTTCTTCTTTTTTTCCAACATAAACCTGGCTGGCAGGATCTTCACCCACCACAATGACCACCAACTTTGGCGAAATGCCCTTCACTTTCAGCATCTCGATTTCAGCGCTCACCTCAGCGAGCAGAGAATCGGAAACCGCGCGTCCATCGAGCACTTGTGCCATTGATTTTTTATAAGAGGGCTCTATTCTAAGCTGTATACGATCACTAATCAATAATCGAAGCATGGAAAGTGGACCAAGCATATGGCCAAAAGCAATAGTCCTTACAGCAGTTGTGGGTCTTTCATTGGTAAAAAACGCTTATGATGAAAATAAATTTCAGACTCAAGTCTCACTAGAAAGTGCTTCCGACCCAGAAC
This sequence comes from uncultured Candidatus Peribacteria bacterium, assembly GCA_964356405.1. Taxonomy (GTDB): domain Bacteria; phylum Patescibacteriota; class Gracilibacteria; order UBA1369; family 2-02-FULL-48-14; genus 2-02-FULL-48-14. The sequence goes on from CAYHHJ010000010.1 coordinate 4,338, forward strand.
CCATACATAG
>CAYHHJ010000010.1:4447-13930 GCA_964356405.1 uncultured Candidatus Peribacteria bacterium
ACCTTTACCCATCCGTAGCGCTCGCCTAGATCCAGATGCACCTGCCGCGCTCGTTTCATGAACTCGTCGTTGCTCTCATGAATGTGTTCTTTTTCCGCCGCGTGTCCAAATCGCTCTCCGTCGAGCAAAATCGCCAAATCTTCTTTCACCAAACCCTCGTTCAAAGTCTCCAGCCATGCCGTAGAGGCACCCTTCACCGTACCCCAAGCGAGCCCAGTTCCAGTATAATCCTCCGCCACCACAATTTTGCCTTCCGCGAGCCATTTTTGCAGGGTGGGCTGAAACTGGTAGCGGTTCAGCGTGAACCACATTTGTAGCTCTTGTTCAGTAATACTCTGCGCTCCGCCACTTCGTAAAAAATCGTTCAAATACCTTCCCGTTGGTTCCACGTCATACACAGGAAATTTCACATAAACTGCATCTCGCCCCTCAGCCTTCAACCGTTCCACCAGTCGCTTGGCCTGCGTAGTTTTTCCAATATTGTTGATTCCGTACAGAGTGATGAACATGGTAAAAGTGTAGCGTTTCCGGCCTTTTATGGCTATAGTAGCGCACTCATCTTTATGAATTACTGGAAAAACCGTTGCGACAGGGCAGAAATTCAGCCTAATGGCGTAGGAGCAAGTATACCCTTACTTGTTGAGGTAGAAGCGCTTCAGGAACTCACGGAATTGCCGCAGCCAGTCCAAGATTTACTCGATAGGGCCCACGCAATCACATGGCGGGTACTTTATGGGAATGGTCCATTTCTAGTCGACACGCAGGAGCTTAAAGAAAAGGAAACTATGCTCACGGTTGATCATGTGGGTGTCCATCTTTTTCACCGGGATACTATAGATCGTTTGATTGGAAGTTTCGGTCCCCGTCCAGATACGGTGGTGGCGGATCCGCACATTTATAAAAGAGCGAGCCGAGAGAGCTTAAAGGCCATCATGCAGAGCCCAGCGACCGCTAAGGCTCGTCAAATGGCTGATGAGGTTCACCCTAAGCTTCAATCGATGGATTACTCGATATTATTAGGTCGGGCCTTGGGCATAAGTTTACTGGAACAGGACCTTTCAGAAGATTCAGTGCACGAAATTCTGGCTGCTCAACAAACAGCCGTCTTGAAGGTGCTCAAGGGTAAAACCTACTCCCATAGTCATCAGGCTGAAAAAGACAGCCGAGTACGAGAACTGCTTATTATTGGAAGAGGAGTCCCTCACTTTAAAGCCCATGATCGACGTAGCTCACTCCTTAAACCGGATGATACCCTGTGGGCTCAAAGTCTTCGAAGGTCTTAAAGATCCGTGCTTCCAAACCCACCCCGACTTTCTTCACGAATACTGTCCACTTCCTGCCACTCAAACTTGTCCACTCGTACAAATACACCCTGAGCAATTTTTTCACCGCGTTCTATGGTCACAGCAGCGCTGCCAAAATTATAAACCTGAATTTTAATCTCGTCCGTGGGGCCGCAGTAGTCGTGATCTATAATGCCAAAGCCGTGCGGGAGAGTGAGCCCCTTCTTTTTCGGAGTACTGCTGCGGGAAGCCACCGCGAGCATATACCCCGTCGGCACCTCCACAATCACATTTCCTGGGATCAGCTCAATTTTCCCCGGCTCAATAGTGACAGACGCTCGCGCCACCAGATCAAATCCAACACTTCCAGCCGTTTCATAAACCGGCAGGGGAAGGCTTTTATCGACTCTTTGAATGCGAACTTGCATAAGCTCACTCTAAATCAATTTAAGGCTCTGTGCAGGCTTACAAATTGACAAAAACTCAAAAAATAGTAGTATTCTTCCATGAGTGAACGGTTCAGCCAATCTCGAGCAGGTGCCTTAGTATCTGCGGCGGCGGCGCTTTTTATTGGTGGAACAGCTCTAAATAGGGGCTGCAATTATCAAGATCATCCACGGGCTCAAGCACCGGATCTAGTATCAGATAAAGTTCGCTCCTTTCTGCAGCAAATCTTAAGCCCCATTCGCACGCCCAAAGAAGAGGCGGAAATTTGCAACGAGTACTTGGTCGATGTGGAGGCCATCAACGCGATGGAAGACCCAGAAGGATTTTTAGAGGAATTGGAGCTGTATCAATCGTGCTCGAAAGAATCCTCCAGTGAAGCCAAGCAACTCCTTGTGGACAGTGATGCCTATGCCTACCGAGTTAAGGAACATCTTATGCGTTGTACACCCGAAGGGGCATCCTTTTCCCTAAAGTATCTGGAGGGTTGTGAAGAAGCAGAGGAGAGATGGGTTTACCTCCTGAGTGATGAGTTAGAAAAAAACGGGATAGAACTCAGCCCAAAATATTTCGAAAATTTTGAATATTCTGAAGCAAGTAGATCCTGGAGAGCGCCTGGTTTTGGCTTTGAATTGGACAGTCAGGATGGTTCCTTCCATGGAAGCTACCAATTCAATATGAAACGAGAAGCGGACGGCAGTTGGAGCTATTTTATGGATCAAACTCCAGAATACTACGATGACACCATCGCGGACGCGGAGCCATTTGTTCATGCGTTCAGTCCTGGCAGAATCACCTCTGCTTTTATATATGAGTACAATGAAGTGCTAGCCAGAGACGCCTCAGGACGATCAAGCTCAGGAAGAATAAAAGCCCCACATTGCTGCAGGGCTCTCAAGGGAAGTAATCTTGGGCTCTTTTTACAGAGCGGTGAGGGTTTCGTTCACAGTCACTTTAATACCAGGTCCCATGGTTGGGCAAAGGGTAATTGAGTTGATGAAGTTACCTTTAATCGCTCCAGGACGTTTTTCGTTCACGGCCTTGAGGTAGGTAGCTACGTTTTCTTGGATTTGAGCCGCGCTGAAGGAAGTTTTTCCAACCACGTTGTGCAAGTTTCCAAGCTTATCGTTACGGAATTCAACCTGTCCTTTCATCACTTCGCCAATTTTCTCCACGATATCGGGAGTAACGGTTCCAGATTTAGGGTTAGGCATGAGTCCTGCCTGACCAAGTTGACGAGCAACCTTAGCCAAGTTCTTCATCATATCAGGAGTAGCAACGGCAACATCGAAGTCGAGCCATCCTTTTTCAATCTTTTCAATGAGTTCATCAGCACCGGCCTCAATAGCTCCGGCAGCTTTCGCTTCTTTCACTTTGTCTTCGCTCACAATGGCGATCACACGAACCGTTTTACCAGTTCCATGGGGAAGGCTCACCGTTGAACGGAGTTGTTGTTCTGCTTGAGTGATGTCGATTCCCAGGTTCAAGTGGATCTCGATGGACCCGTCAAACTTGGTGGTAGACAGTTCTTTAACGAGCTGAGCTGCTTCAGCCAAAGAATAACGCTTGTTAGTCTCAAGCTTCGCGAGTGCATCGCGGTATTTTTTTCCGTGTTTCATACAAAGAGGGTTATGTGGTGCAAACGTCTCACGCTAGGCGAAACTCCCACGTATTGATGATTATCTGATTACCACTCTACCTTAACTCCCATGCTTCGAGCGGTTCCGGCCATGATCTTCATCGCAGCCTCAAGGTCGTTCGCATTGAGATCTTCCATTTTAATCTTTGCAATTTCTTCGAGTTGAGCACGGTTGATAGTTCCAACCTTATCCTTGTGAGGAACGGCTGAGCCTTTCTCCAAACTGATCGCCTTCTTGATCAAGATTGCCGCAGGAGGCTGCTTAGTGATGAAACTGAAGCTGCGATCCTCGTAAATCGTAATCACACAAGGAATCACGGTCTCACCCAGAGGGCGAGTGAGTTCATTAAACTTACTACAGAAATCTTGAAGATTCACTCCGTGAGGACCTAGGGCGGTACCTACTGGAGGTGCAGGATTCGCCTTGCCGGCGTTAATCTGCAGCTTGACGATGGATTTAATTTTCTTTGGTGCCATAAATGTGAAAAGCTCGGCGATTCTACAGAAGAGGTTTAAGACTGTCAAACACTTTTTTTAGCTTTTCATGATAGGTCTGTGCATATTCAAAGCCGTAAATGTCATTTCCAGTCCTCACAAGCAGGTGAACCGTCTTCACTTTGGTCTTGTGATTGAAGTAAAAAGACGCGTCACCGTAATTGTTCACTTCATTCACCGTTCCCAAATCCGTAAGGCTCATGGCCCGTTCTCGCAGAGCTAAATAGCCCTGAAAGCTGCCGGTTTCAGTAGGGTATTTCATTTCATACACGCTGCCGATGTACTCCTCACCGTCAAAAATATTCCATTGGTATACCGTGGCCTCGCTTTGGTCAGCGAAAGAAATAAACTGGAACACGAGCCCGGAAAAGAGAGTGTCTTTTAATACGGGATCAAGGAATCCCGCTTGTTTAAACAGTTCGGCACTGAGAGAAGATTCAAGTACCGTTGGAGCAATGATTTCAGGTTCTTCCGTTAGTGCTACGGTTTCTTCATCATCAGGAAGCAAGGAAACCGGCTCGGTTTGCTCAGGAGGCACCGCCGCCTCAAAATCACTTAAATAATCGTGATACACAATATCTCCCACGATGAGTATCACCGAGATCGAAAGCAGAACCGAAAAAAGGGTGAGTTTCTGCATGCAGGCCGCAGCGTAGCGGAGGCTAGACAATAAGGTGGCATCTGCCACGTCAATATTACTACTTCTTTTTCACCTGATCAAAGTCCAATTCCACTGGAGTTTCGCGTCCGAAGATGGAGATCATAACCTTCACCTTACCCTTTTCTTCATCGATTTCGTTCACCACTCCTTCGTAACCGGCAAATGGACCATCCAGCACCATAACGAGATCCGTCTTGCTGAGCGTAATCTTGAATTTAGGCGCATTGTCGTCTTCGAGGTAACGTTGGATAACACCAAATTCTTCTCCAGAAACCGGGACTGGAATAGTTCCAGAACCTACGAATCCAGTCACGTTGGGCGTATTTCGTACCACGTACCAAGACTCATCATCTACGGTCATGTCTACTAGTACGTAACCTGGGAACAAACGCTTTTTCTCGGTTTTTGGCTTACCTTTCTTGACCACAATTTGCGTTTCCTTAGGCACAATCACATCAAAAATCTTATCAGCCATGTTCATGGACTCAATACGTTGCAGGAGTGCTTCCCGAACGGCATCTTCATATCCGCTGTACGTGTGGATAACGTACCAGTTTCGTCCAGTGTTTTTTGCCTGTTTTGCCATAGCAGCCGAGGATTATTGAAAAATTATTGTTGAGTGAACTTATCAAGAGCGAGCTTGTAGAGCTCAGAAAATCCAAGATCGTAGGCGCCAATCAGTACCGCCATCACAAAGGAAACTCCCACCACAATAGCGGTTAGGATGGCCGCCTGTTCTTTAGTAGGCCAGGTCACCTTTCCAAATTCTTCCCACGCACTAACGAAATAACCAATCACAGGATTTTGTGAACGGGTTTTACTTGTTTTCTCAGACATAGGTTTGTAGATAGGTAGTACGCTTAAAAAGCCTTGGGCCTTTTGTCAAAGACAGTTTAATCCAGGGATTTATAAATTGCAAGATAATTATACCTGAACTTCATGTTCTACAAATCCTTTGCCTTCTGCTTGTAGTCGTTCACGTTCTTCTTTGGTGATGAGTACGAGCTCATGGACTCCTTCCAGTTGAGTTTTTAATTTTGAAAAGACCTCTGCCACCACCCTGCACGCGGAAGCATAACCCTCAGGTGAGCAGCTTACCTTTGCATTTTCACGAGAATTTTCATCATAAATACCGTCTACGATTCGTAATACATCTTCCGTCGGAATCTTTTTGGAACCGTCGGTAGGGTTTGCCATGAGATGCAAAGGCACTTCTTCTGTTTGAGGCTCTCCATTCTCCTCCCATTCTAAGGGGGCTTGGGCGTAGGCAAGTTCCTCAAAAACGCCGTCTCGTTCAAAATAGAGGCGCGCTCTTCCGGTTCGATTTACCAAAGATTCTACCTGGTTCACCGTTTCCCCAACTACGTAACGAATCGTTTCTCCTGCTCGTGCGGCTATTTCACTACATTTGGAACTCAATTGTGGATAGAGTTTAGCGGCAGCGCCCTTCCCACGGTATTTAGAGTCAGAAACCACATAGTTTATGTTTACTAAGCTCCATCCCAAAGTTTTTTCACCATCTTTTGCTGGGATATAGGAAGCGTTGATGGCGCCTACGACGTTTTCCTCTGTGTCCACATTGGCTAGTAACACTAAATCAGCACGGCGATCTGGATGTTTGTTGTAAGCCAAAGCGGCCGCTGTTATTTCTTGTGAGTCGAGTTCCTCAGGTGGGAAGTGGCGCTCCATCAAAGCTTGGTACGAAGCAAGTAGAGGACTTTCGGAGTCTTCAATAGCTTCCGTCCGCGTGGGAAGGGCTTCTTCAACATCGTCAGATAGTTTTGTTTCCATCTAGGCATTATACCTCAAATCTAGTCTGAAAGCACGCCTTAGAGTGTAAGGGCATTCACCGCCACTCCCGCAATTTCACAAACCCGTCCGTGATCAGGCCTAAAAGTAAGGGTATCCACCGTTGTGAAATCGTGTCTTTGCAGAAGGTAGCGTGGTACATCCAAGGTTCCTTGCTTAATTCCTGCGGCTGCAGCTTTGCGGGCGAGTTCGCTACCGGGATAACCAGGCATATGAGGGAAAGGTTCGTCAAAAGCCAAAGGCAGGTTGGTCGCCGAAAGTGCTTCCGCCAAAGCTAGTGAAGTTGAGCCTCGGTCAGCGAGGTGCTCAAGTTTAAATTTGCCATCTGGTTTCTTGATCGGGCCGTGTTGTCCAGCAACAATTATACGTTCTAGTACGTCAATATTGGGTCGGTCACGGCGGTTATTCATTCGATCATAGAGAGCGGATAGCTCCTCAAGATTGGCACGAACCAAAGCTTCATCTGCATAGCTGCCTTCCTGCACGTTTGCTTTGATTTGCGCCGTGAGTGCTTCAAAACGTTCACCTTCCTCCGCATCCAAACTTCCTGAAGCCATGGTGTGAGGCTGAAAAACACTCTTCAAATGTGGCTTAAGCCTTTCAAAGACTTGATCCAAGAGGCCGAGCACTATGCCGTGAACCTGCATCAGTTCCCGCCCCACCACGCCGGGTACATGAAAGTCGAGGGCACGTGCCGTAGGGCGATTGGCGTCTAAAACTCCACGCCCAATTACCGAAGAACTGAGCATCAGCGCACCTTCTCCCTTAGAATCAAATTCAGTAAGCATTTGCCTGCCAATTTCAGTGGAGCCGGTGTCCGCTCGGCGGTAGCTATAAGCTAGTACTTTCTTTCCAAGCTCAGTCGCAAAAAAACCTTGCAAAGCCGGCATGGAGTCTGGCAGCGAGGGCAGTGGCATCAGGTTTTCGTCATCAAAGAGGGGTCGGGCATGTGCGTTATACAAAAAATGGCTCACCTCACTCAAAGGGGTGTCCAGTTCCCGATTGTGATCCACCTGAACCACGCCTTGTCCCGCCTCAACTATGTCGCGAATGGTTTCCATAAGCCTAAAATTAGAAGATTGAATGATAATTTGGCCCTAGAACTCAGGCAAGCAGAGGGCTTTTACTTTCAGGTCATTTTCTGCTATAATAATAAGATTTAAATCAACGTATGGCACGATCTCTGCTTGAAAAAGTCGGTAAACTCCATGTGTGGGGGCTTGTGCTCGCCGTATTTTTAGGAGTTGCGGCTGCCAGTGCGCCGCATGCCTTAGCCGATTTCTTGCCTTTGCCCGATAACAGCGACTTAGATGTGCCGGCGCCGGAAGGAGACAGTGCTTTTGAAAAACTAGAAAACCTACTTGGCCCGGCGGCTCGTAATTTGCGCATCATTGTGGGGGCCATTGCTCTGCTTTTCATTGTGGTTTCAGGATTCACTATGGTGGTTTCCGGAGACAACGAAGAAACCGCAAAAACGCAAAAAAAATCCCTCACCTACGGACTCATTGGACTCTTGATGATCAGTATTGCGGGTCCAATTGCCGAAGTGTTTGATTACCGTGAAGGGAATTTCATCTCTGATACCGACAAACTGGTGGAGCGGGTAGCACTTTTTGATGACACCACCCGAATCATCATCACTTTTGTGAAGTACTTATTGGGAGGACTGGCGTCCCTCATGTTTATCCGTGCCGGCGCCGTGATGGTCACACAGGGTGACAATGAAGAAGAAGTAGGGAAACAAAAGAAGAGCTTGGCCTTGGGCGCAGGAGGTCTACTGATGGTTATGGTTTCCGACATGGTGATCAAACGCGTGTTTTACGTGGCCGAATTCAATGAAGATGCGGATCAAACCATCGTGAGCTTGGATCAAAATGAATTCATTCAACAACTGGTCGGTGTGACCAATTTAATGATCATTTTTGTGGGCCCCATCATGATGCTGGGAATAGTGATTGGAGGATTCTTGTACCTCACCGCCGGTGGAGATGAAGAACGCACGGGCTTGGCTAAAAAAATCATCTTCAACTCCATCATTGGAGTGATCATTATTTACGGCGCCTTTGCTCTGGTTTCCACTATAATCGCCGGAAGCTTCTAATATGAAAAAATTTCTACTTTTATTGACGCTCGCCTCCAACCTGCTCTTTGCCCCAGCGGCACTGGCAACGGGCTTCGATTTCCGTGATACACTCCAGAATTTGGGGGAGGACGTGAGCGAGCAAAGCACTGAGGTGGAAGATGGAGAAGACAGCAGTGATCCAGATGCCGACCCATCCGGTGGAATTGACCTGCCCACGTTCTCTGAACAAGGAGAAGGGGCCAATGTGATTGTGGCAGCCATTCAACGATTTTTAGACTTTTTCAAATTGATGGTGACTCCCATTGCGGTTCTTTTTATCATTGCGATGGGTGTGCGTATGGTTGCCGCTGGAAATGAAAACGAAGAAGTGCTCAGCCAATCAAAGAATTTCATCAGTTACGCCTTACAGGGGCTTATTATTATATTTGTCTCGGACTCACTAATTAGTGTGTTCTTTGGTTCAGAAGGAGAAATTTTCCGTGGCGGAGAAACGGTGGCTCAGGAACACGCCCGCCAAAGTTCAGAATTCTTCGCGGGAATTTATGGTTTAGTGGAAGTGTTGATTGGTTCCATCGCTGTCTTCATGCTGGTTATGGCCGGTATGCGTTATGTGGCCGGTTCCTCCAGCGACGACCAAATCGCAAAGGCAAAGAAGCAAATCACCTGGGCCTTGGTGGGACTCTTCGTTATTGGAATCTCTGAATTCGCCGTTAAAAATGTACTGTTCAAAGATCAAGGAACCACCTTGGGTATCGAGGAAGGTAAGCAATTGCTGGTGCAAATCACCAACTTTATTGCAGGAACCATGGGCACCTTGGCCTTTGCCTTCCTATTATATGCAGGTTACTTGTACACACTGGGAGCTCAAAACGAGGACAATATAGCCAAGGCAAAGAAGATCATTATGGGCGCCGTGGTGGGAATTATTTTAGCCATTGCCGCTTTCGCCATCGTAAATACGGTGGTTACTCTTGATGCTTCCTGATAAAAACCTTTATACTACTATGGAAAAACGCCACATGAATCTCCGCCGCCCCCTTGCCACGTTCTTATTCGCTCTTAGTTTGAG
>CAYHHJ010000011.1:0-5507 GCA_964356405.1 uncultured Candidatus Peribacteria bacterium
GTGACAACAGGGCAAAATAGTGGTAAAATAATAAGATTTATGAAAAAGAAAACACCCAGTAGACAGTTTTCAAAAGCGCTCATGGTGGGCGGTGTCATCGTAATACTTGCGACAGCCGGTGTGATCACCTATTTGCTTTATCAAAACAACGTAGAAGACCAGGTTTTCACTAATAATTACACTACGTCAGTCCTATTTTCAGATTCTTTGGCCACCTCTAGCGGGGCTGCACCCTGGGCGCTACTCAGTTTAAACTGGTTTGCCTGCCGTGCCATGATTCAACGTTGGATGGCTTTCATTAGAGCTCGTTTCCAATCTTAGCCATTTGAACCGCAGCAAACGCGGCTTCGTAGCCTTTTTTTGTACGAACTTTCGCTTTTTCCTCCTCGTCCACCATTAAAACTTCAAAAATAATCGGAGTGCCCGTTTTTAGCATAACGTTCATGATTCCGTCGCCGCACATTCGGCACACCAAGTCATAATGCTCCGTATCTCCTTTAATGACACAACCCAAAGCCACCATTGCGTCTGGCTTATACTTTTCAATATAAGTCTGAAGCGTGAGTGGAATTTCCACGGCGCCCGGCACATGAATCACCGTGGGTTCAATAACTTGTTCTTTAAAACCCTTCAGGCATTCGGCCAAAAGTTCTTCGGTGATTTCAGAGTTGAAGTCGGAAACAACGATACCGTAGTTCATTTTTGTTGGATTAGAGTTTCAAGATAGCGGGCGAGCACATCGATTTCAATGTTCATGCCATCGCCAATCTGCAAATCACCGAGATTGGTACTGCGGAGCGTTTCAGGAATAATCGCCATTTCAATCGAAGCGTCGTGACGTTTCGCAATGGTGAGGCTGACGCCGTGCACCGTCACGGAACCCTTTTCGGGGAAGTACTTCATAAACTCCGCCGGAATAGCGATTTCAAGTTCTGGCGCGACCTTGAGCACCGTTTCCGTGAAGTCTACATGACCCAAAACCAAATGACCGGCCAAGGGTTTTTGCAAAGTAAGTGAGGTTTCCAAATTTAGTTTTTGCTCAAGTTCTGCACTTTTGAACATGGTTCGAGCCAGCGTTTCAGCCACTAATGAAACCGTAAAAAGCTTAGCCATCGCATCGTAGGTCTCCACCGTTAAACAAACTCCATTCACCAAAATGCTGTTTCCCTTAGTGAAATGCTCCGCAGGGAGCTCGCTGTAAATACTAAAAACAAGTCCGCCATTCGATGGCTCAATTATTTTCAAAGTACCCAAGTTTTCAACAATTCCCGTAAACATAAAGTTTCAATTTGTCAGAAATAATTCATAACTATTTAAGATTACTTTCAGGTTTTTATAAAGGTCAGCTTGTTATAAGTATTAAGCTTATCATTAACCCCAACCTTATGAAAAGCATGAATCGCGTTAGTATTTTGGGCCACGTCGTGGCGGACCCCCAAATCAAAGCCACCAAAAGTGGCAAGTCCGTATCCAGTTTTGCCATCGCCACCAACAATGAGTGGCTCGATCAAGAAGGCACGCTCAAAAAGAGCGCCGACTTCCACCGCGTGGTGGCCTGGGAAAAACTCGCCGAAATTTGCACTCAGCACCTGCGCAAAGGCAGCCCTGTGCTAGTGGAAGGCCGTTTAACCAACCGCGCCTACGAAGGCGTGGATAAGATCATGCACTACGTAACCGAAGTGGTCTTGAACGACGTGCATCTATTCAAGTATGAAAAGGACCGCCAAACCGTGGAAGCCCAGGAATTCTCCACCGAAACCGGCGAGCTCAGAGAAAAAGAACTGGTGGCTGCTTAATTTATGGAAAAGAGGAGGATGGGGTTATGAGACTCATCCTTCTTTTTTAGTGTAAATACGGAAAGTTAACATTTGTGCGCGTGCACAAATGCATTTCGGTAGATATTCCTTTCTGAACTCATATAAGGTAGACTACCAACTTATTTAACAAGCTCGATGATAGATTTAGCACGCAATTTACTCGACACTTATATAAAGCAGGTTACGACCAGACCGGAAGTGCGGGAACATTTGATTATTTCCGACCAGAAAAGTCGCCTTTATTCCAGATCTCCAAGTAAGTACGAGGCGATAACGACCGTCCTTTTCCTACTCTCGACCTTCGATCCACTCTCCAGGGTTTTAGGGACTCAACCAAAAGGTTTTTCACCAGCTATTGAAGTAGCCTATCACTTCTGCAGAATGATCGACGATTTTGCCGATGGTGATACTCCAATTCCGGAAGGATACCAAGATTTTTCTGAACTCGTTACGAGTCTTAAGTCTCAAGTTAAAAGTGATCAAGATGGCTCCATCTATAAAGACTCCGACCCAGAATTTTTGCTGAAAAGAGTACTCCATAAAATGGACCAAGATCCTTCACCGACCATCGATCACAGAAAAGAGCTCGACTCTTTCTTGGATGCTATGAAAACAGAGCACGACAAGCGAATCAACGGAGATGTTTTTACCCGCGAGGAACTTAAGAGGCTCTATGATGATTCATTTGGAGCTCCCCACATGATTGCTTTTGCGGCGCTTGGCTCAGATGCTACCGGTGAATCTATTCAAGATCTTTTCCAGCTCCAAGGCCGCTTGTATGCCGTAAGAGATTTGATTCCGGAGTTGTCGATGGGGATTATATTTATCCCGAAGGAAGTGCTTGATGAGAGTGGTCTGACAAAAGAAAGCCTCACTCAAAATCCAAAGGAAAGTGTGAAAAATCCAGCAATCCAAAGGTGGATTACCGAAGAGTATGAGTACGGATTAAAAGTTTGTGGCACTTTGAGAGAGTCGACAAAAACTATGGACTGGAAGACGAAAGGAGTGGTTCAGTTTTTGGTCAAACCTATCGAAACACGCATTAGAGTTCAGTTAGCAACTGCTTAGCTTTTTTCTCCGTAGATTTAATGACTTGAACCAGTAAGGGGCCGTGTGGGAATAAGCGCTCCGGTCGAGTATTCTCACAAAAAGTCAGGAGTCTTTTTAGATGTTCCATTTTTCTTTCTGTCCGTAAACAATTGGTTTGGTCTTCTGCCGTATCTTGGTCCAAATCCCAAATATCATCTACAATTTGCAGTATTTCGCCTAAGTTTCTTACGCCTATTTCTTTTTCATAAAATTCATCTAAATTCATAACTTTTAAAGTGAAAAGGAGAGCAACGTAACCGCGTTCGAGTCCGTCCGTCTCAAGACCTTGTCTCATATCTTTTTTAAATAAATCGATGGCGAGCTTTTTAAGCTCTTCACTTACTTCTTCGTCCAGAATTTTCTCAAAAAGGACTTCAGGATTTTCTATTAATTTTCCCCAGTCTGACAAAACATCATAAATGCACGCCAATGCTCCTGCCCGCCCTGCACTCCGTGCTTCGGCGAGAGTCCCTTTTTGACTGAAACCCACATAGTTTGCAGCTAAATTATGAGCCTTACCAAAATACCGCAGGTATTCTGCTGGAGTGATTTGTAATTGAGACATCTGCCTAGCTGCGAGCAATAAAGCAGCATTTACGGTCGTTACATATAAGATCGGAGCTTCTACTGCTCTACGCAGAGTATCTGCAAGATCATACAGTTCGGTGGATTCCTTGGGGGCTTCGCTAGACATGTTCTTATTATTAGTGCGCAAGTCTACACCACGGGTTTATTAATTCACATTTTTTTAGGAATTTCACAGTTTCCGTATTAAAGTACAGGAGATGTCCTCTCCCTATCTGTCCGTCATCATTCCCACCTACAATCGCGCTGAGCAGCTCGAGAAATGTCTTCGTGCACTTCAAAGTCAGACTTTGGCACAGGAGAGTTTCGAAGTGCTGGTGGTGGACGATGGCAGTAGTGATTTCACGCCGGAGCTTTTAAAGAAATGGAGCGCAACTTGGCCAAACTTACAGGCGCTTCATCAAAAAAATGCGGGGCAGGGCAATGCTCGCAATAAGGCCCTCAAAGAAGCAAACGGCCAAATCATTCTTTTTATTGGTGATGATATTTTTGGCGATCCTGATTTTTTAGAGAAGCACTCTACATTCCATCAAAATCATCCGGAAAAACTCACCGCCTGCCTTGGCCTCACTGATTGGGATCCTGAGCAGCCGATCACTCCGTTCATGGAATGGCTCACATACGGTGGCCCACAATTTGCCTACCACCAGCTGACGCCAGGTCAAGAAGCTAGTTTTTGGTATTTCTATACCTCCAATATTTCACTCAAAAAAGAGCTGCTCCTCGAAGATTCGTTCGACCCCGACTTCAAAGGCTACGGTTGGGAAGACATTGAACTCGGTTACCGGCTCAAGCAAAAAGGTCTCAAACTTATTTACACGCCAGAAGCTCACGCGGTGCACGATCATTTTATGGAACCCAGCTCACTCAAAAAACGCATGTTCAATGTAGGGAAGTCGGCCCTGCTTTTTCAAAAAAAACAGCCAGACGTTGCAGTTATTCCCACGGGATTCAAAAAAATCGCCCTGCTTGTAGTCACTTCTTGGCCTTTCATCGCGCTCAGTTTTCCCTTTAAACGGCTTCACTGGTATCTCCTCAGCAAGCGCGCTTTCCTTCAGGGAATTCGCAGTATATAATCACTGCAGCTTTTCACGCCATGATTAAAAAATACATCAACTTCGCCCTTGTCTTTGTTCTATTGTCTACGCTTATTTTGCCAGGATGTTTTCGGCAGAAAGGCGCTACCACAACCGTTCAAGCAGCTCCCGTGACGCTCACTTTTTACGGACTCTTTGATAACGAAGAAATTTACGCGCCTCTCATTGAGGCTTACCAAAGCCAACATTCCAACGTTACGATTTTGTACAAAAAATTCACCGATCCAGATGCCTACATGGATTTGATCGTGAACGAACTCGCCGAAGGTGAGGGGCCGGATATCTTTATGATGCACAACACCTGGTTCCCAAAAAACTATAAGAAACTCACACCGGCTCCCGCCACAATAGTGACCCCAGAGGTTTTTCGCTCGCTCTTTGTAGAGATTGCTGGAGATGAAATGGTTATTCCCGACGAATCCAATGTTGAACAAGTGTGGGGACTACCGCTCTATATCGATACCCTCGCACTCTATTACAACAAAGAGCACATCGAAGAAGCCCTGCCTTCTCAAGGGCACCCTTCTACAACCTGGGAAGGGATCAAAGACGACGTGACCTTGCTCAATCGAGAAGACCAAAGTTTCGAACGCTTTGAACGAACCGGAATTGCACTCGGTCGCTCCGATAATATCCTTCGTGCATTCGATACACTCATGCTCATGATGCTCCAGTACAAGGTTGAATTCTACACCGCTGACTTAACTGAAGTGATTTTCCAACAAGATCCCAATGCGCTCGCCGCGCTGCAACTTTATACAAGTTTCGCCCTGCCTAGCCAACGAAATTACAGTTGGAATAAATACCTCTCTGATGCAGATAGTGCCGAAAAAGAATTGGCTACCTTTGCACGAGGAAAACTTTCTATGCTCATGGGCTTTTCTTACACTTACGAGAATCTCATCAATGAAATCAGTGC
>CAYHHJ010000011.1:5607-13429 GCA_964356405.1 uncultured Candidatus Peribacteria bacterium
CTATGCTCATGGGCTTTTCTTACACTTACGAGAATCTCATCAATGAAATCAGTGCGCTTCAAGCAGAAGGCGAGGAAACCATCGACATCAACAATATAAAAATCCAAGAAGCTCCTCAGGTTTATGACCCAGAGTCTTCAGCAGAAACCCAAGAAGCCTACGCCAGTTATTACGCACCCGTGGTAAGCCGTACCAGTGCCAATTCAGAGGAGGCCTGGAGTTTTCTAGCTTCCATGTCGACAGAAGAAAGCCTTCGCTATTTCAACGAACAAACGCACCGTCCTAGCGCGCTTCGTAGCTTGATTGACGAACAAAAACTCGATCCAACCTACGGAGTTTTTGCTTCACAAGTAGGTTACGCTCAAAGCTTGCCAATGGCCGATGCCGACGCCTACAAAGCCGCTTTCCTAACTGCGGTGGACGAGGTTTTGGCCACCGCCCGTTCTGAAAATGTACTAAAAACACTCTCTGAAACGATTCAAAGTTTAATTCCAGCAGATGGTATCAAGCCTATTTACGTTCCTGCGGAATAAAGCTTTTTTGTGGAGCTTAGGTCTCTGCATACTCACGCTTCCGTTTCAAGTTAAAGTACTACTTTTTGAAACTCAGTGGGGACACGGACTGGCCAATCCATACGCCAGTATTTTTGTATCAGCTTTTGATGTGGCTCTCTTGCTAGCGAGCACTAGCTTTCTTATTTTTGAAAAGAAAAAAAAATGGACCTTGCCACCGCTGCCCCTCATTTTATTTATAAGTCTCGCTGCGCTTTCGCTCATAATCAGCCCTTATCACGACGACGTATTTCATTTCCTACTCGTTTTGAAGCTGGGCGAGGCGCTACTATTTTATACCTTACTTAAACAGCTCAGTTCAAAAGAACTGCTCATCAAACTCTTCACTGGCGTGATGAGCGTAGAAGCACTGTGGGCACTAGGACAGGTTTTATTTCAGCAAGATTTTGGCCTGCAAATACTCGGCGAAACGGCGCTCTCGGCCAGTACCGCAAACCTGGCCCGCTTTTCCATCGGCAACTTGGAATTCATTCGCGGCTACGGCAGCTTTTCACACCCCAATGTACTCGGTGGCTTTCTAGCAATCAGTATTTTTCTGAGCCTCCATTCCACCCTCAAGAAAAATGAAAAAACGGCACTCCTCACTATACAATTCCTCGGTCTGCTCGCTACTTTTTCACGCAGCGCCTTGCTCGCTCTTTTACTAGCGACCTTCCTCACCAACACCGCAAAAAAGCTTTTTCAAACAAAAAAAATCCGTCTCGCTTTCCTCACGGGTGCGTTGTTAGCTCTCGGCCTTTTTACCCTACTACGCGGTCTAGATTTTTTAAGTGATCCAGCCTTACTAGAACGTCTAAACGGCTACCACTACGCCTGGGAAATGATCAAAAACTATCCGCTCGGAGTGGGATTTTCTCACTTCACTTTATTCCTAGATAACATCGCCACAAGCGCCTTGCAACCCTGGGAATATCAGCCGGTTCATAACATTTTTGTACTCACTCTCGCTGAACTAGGCATACCCTTTTTCATACTTCTGTTAGCTGGCTGCGCCTATTCCATAAAAACAAAACCCGTCCTGGCTGCGCCACTACTCATACTCGTCATCATCGGACTTTTTGATCACTACTTACTCACTCAGGATCAAGGCCGCTTTCTACTCATATTTGCACTTTCTCTTCTGACTATGAAGGAAGCTGTGCACCACAAAACTTCGGCTGACCCGGTAGAAAAGCCTCGATCGTAACCGCTTTTTTCCCTTCTAGTTGAACCGACTTAAGCTGCAAAGTTCCTTTTGACGTACCAAGCAAAACCATGCCGCCCACACAAACCACTTTTCCTGGCGTCAAATCTTCCTCACTTTTCTCTACCTCCAAAAGTTTCAAACGTTTACCTTCATAGGTGGTAAAAATTCCAGGCCATGGGGTATACGCACGAAAGCGATTAAAAATTTTCTCAGCCGTTTCATTGAAATCAATACGACCATCTTCGCGGTTGGTCATTTTGCAATACGTCGCCTGACTCTCATCTTGCCCAGTAAACGCTGCATCACCTTTTTCCATCACCTCCAAAACCGCATTAGGAATTTTTTCTGCCGCCAAACTAGCAAAAGCTTCAAATAATTTATCACAAGTCATGTCGTCCGGAATCGCAATTTTTTCTTGGAATGCAATCGGCCCTTCATCCATACCTTTCGTCATTTTAATGAGCGACAGTCCACTCTCGCTATCGCCATTCAGCAAAGCAGCCTGCGGTGGGGTAGGTCCACGGTATTTGGGAAGCAGGGAAGGGTGTACGTTCAGCGGCGCAATCCGGGCTAAGTTCAGCCATTTTTCACTCAAAATCTGCCCGTAGGAAAAGGTCAAAAGAAAGTCCGGACGATTCTCACTCAAAGTCTCAAAAAGGGCATCATCTTTAGAAAGTTTCTCCGGTTGGTACACGGGAATTCCGCTTGCCATAGCTAGTTTTTTTATAGCACGTTCCTCGCCTTTATCAGGCTGGCAAATCAAGCCTAAAATTTTAAACCGCTCATCTTTTGATAAGGTTTGAAATAGCGGGATGGAAATCTCACCGGTGGAGAAAAAAATCAGGGTGCAGGGCTGCATAAGCTGTGATAATCTGCGTATACCATGCCTGAAACGGATCATCATCGCAAGCTGCTAAGTATTCCGCATTATCGGATTCTTTTCATAATCATTTTTGCATCTGTCCTCAGCTGGGCTGCCTGGCTTTTGGTAATCACCAAACTAGATCCTTTTGCTCAAGCTTCCTTGGCCTTGCCGCTCTTTTTTGCCAGCTCGCTCTTAGCTTTTTCAGGGACCTTTACGCTCATTTTATTTATGCTAAAAAGGTGGCGTGCGGGAGACCAAATCTACATCAAACACGTGACAGTTTCACTGCGTCAGGGAATTTTGCTCAGCGTCTGCACCTGCGTATGCCTGGGCCTCCTCATGCTGGGACTATTAAGAATCTGGAACGGCCTTTTATTGGTCGCCTTCATGATGCTATTGGAATTCTACCTCAGCGGAAAAGACGAATTAAACTAAATTGAATAGTCGTACGTGTCGACCCAACGAATATGTGTGAAAGGGAAGATCACCATCTTAACTTCTCCTTCAATGAAACTCTTCGTCAGATAAGGAGAGCTTTCTGAGCTGCACCCCGTTTGTTGAAAACATCGACGAGAATCATTGCTTTTAACTCGGTTGTCTCCCAAAACGAAGTAAGTACCTTCAGGTACCGTGAAAATTTCTGAGCTAGTTCGATGTGGCTGTGTATTTCCTTGATTATCCGCACTCAAATAAGGTTCGTCGAGTTCAATATAAATCCCTTCGTCGTTCAATACACTCACCATACCTTCCTCAATTTTCACACTGTCACCGGGAAGACCAATCACACGCTTAATATAGAATTCACCTTCTTCTGAGTAAGGAGCTTTAAAAATAATAACATCTCCACGTTGAATATCAGTGGGACTCCAACTTGCAATGTCCCATGTAGATAAACGAGAAGTCAGCACATACTCTCCATCTCCCGCGTAACATTCGTTATCGTAGTAGTTGAACGTGTTGCACATGGACTGGCCGTGCACCTGAAAAGGGGCAAATAAAAAGAGCCGAATAATCACTACCAAAATAAACACAATCACCACGTCGATCAGAATATCCAAAAGAAACTTTGGGAGGATAAAATCTTTGGTCGAATTTTGTGACATAGTGATGTAGAATGTAGTCGGAGCTTATCAAGATTTTCAACGCCAAGCAATGATCGTAGATAAAATTCTTTTCCGACATTTACTCGATGAGGGTGAGAAATTACTCATGGTGGCGCACGTGCACCCTTTTATGGTTTATGCACAGCTCCTCAAGGTAATGTTCGTGGGAATTTTAGTTCCCGCCTTGGCTTATTTTTTATTTCCACCTCTTATTGTAATTTGGGCCGTTTGGGCTGGAGTAGGACTTCTACTTTTTGTTTATAGAATTTTGCAATGGTACTTGGACGCGTGGCTGGTGACCAACGTTTCCGTGATCGATTACGAATGGGAATCTCCCTTCACTCGTTCCACCAACCGAATTGAATATGGGAACATCGATGGAATTACGAATGAAGTAAAGGGTTTCTGGGCAACTATTTTCCGTTTTGGAAACATTCAAATCACCCACGTTTCAGGAACACCTCTGATCCTTGAAAACGTAGCCTCACCCCGCAAAGTGGAACGCTTTATAATGGAACATCAGTCTGAATTCATACATCAACAAGGTTTTTCGGACCAAGCTAAACTCAAAGAACTGCTCACAAAATTATTGCGTTCTGCAGGGAACTAAGGATAAAATCAAGCCATGGAACTCGAAGTCATCATTGGTCTGGAAATTCACGCGCAAATCGCTACCAAGACGAAGCTATTCTGTTCTTGCTTAAACGATTCTTTTGGGAAAGAAGCCAATACCAACGTGTGTCCTATCTGTATGGCCTTCCCAGGGATGCTTCCGGTTATCAATGAAGAAGCCGTTCGAAAGGGAACCATCGCAGCACTTTCCCTGAACTGCGAAATACCTCGTCACTCTAAATTCGACCGAAAAAACTACTTTTACCCAGACCTACCTCCGGGTTACCAGATCTCTCAATACGACGAACCGGTTTCTAAAGAAGGACATCTGGAGATTTCCTTGGATGGAACTAAGAAAACCATCCGAATTTTGCGCCTTCACCTGGAAAACGACGCCGGGAAACTGACTCACACCGGAAACAGCACCTTGCTCGACTTCAATCGTGCCGGATGCCCTCTCATGGAAATTGTATCGTACCCCGATCTTCGCAGCTCAAAAGAAGCCCGTGCCTATGCGGAATCCATCCAACAAATTCTCCGTTATTGCGGAAGCTCTTCCTGCGACATGGAAAAGGGAATGATGCGTTTTGACGCCAGCGTTTCTATGCGACCCGTGGGCGAGGAAAAACTCTATCCTCGTGCCGAGATTAAAAACCTCAATTCTTTCCGCTCACTCGAAGCGGCCATCGAGTATGAGATTAGACGTCACACTAAACTCTGGGAAGCGGGAACCCCTCCTCCAACGGAACAAACCGTGGGCTGGGATGATGACCGCGGAACCACCGAAGTATTGCGTGAAAAAGAAAGCGCCGCCGATTACCGTTACTTTCCCGAACCCGATCTACCACCAGTAGAAATCAACGAAACTCAGCTCGCCGAATGGCGAAAAGAAGTTCCGGAAGCACCGATGCAAAAGTATGAACGTTTCCTCAACCAATACGGACTGGGGGAGGCAGAAGCTCGATTCTTCTCAGACGAACCCATTTTAGCTCACTATTTTGAAGAAGTGGCTGAAAAATCCGGCAATTTTAAAACGGCCAGCTCTTTTGTGGGCACTATTTTGGTAAAACGCCTAAAAGACGAGGGGAAGTGGATCGAAGATTCACCCATCTCTGCCGCACAACTCGTGGAACTCATCAAACTCATCGACGAGGGAACCATTTCCAACAACGTAGCCAAGACCACCGTTTTCGACGAAATGATGAAATCCGGAAAAAATCCTAAGCAAATTGTGGAAGAACAGGGCCTCGTTCAAAAAAGTGATGCCGGGGAAATTGAAAAATGGTGCCAAGCCGCTATTGCCGCCAATCCACAAGCCGCTGCCGACGTGAAAGCCGGCACTATGAAAGCACTCGGAAGCCTCGTGGGAATGGCCATGAAAGAATCCAAAGGTCAGGCCAATCCAAAAATGGTGAATGAAGTTTTGATGAAACTCCTCGCATAGAGTATAATTAAATCAATCTAACTCCACAGCCATGGCGCCTCTAGATATTCTTTTCCTCACTCTTTCCGTTTGTGTCGCTCTGGTGACCATCTTTTTGTCTGTTACGCTCATCTACCTCATGTTCATTTTGCGCGATGTGGTCAAAGTAACCGACCAAGTTAAAGAGCTCGTAGATAAAATAAACACCTACGTTACTAAACCGCTACTCCTCACCAAGAGCATAATTGAATTCGTGGCTCCTTTCATCCGCAACGCAGAAGATCGATTCAGCGGTCGGAAAAGAAAAGACTAAGGAGGGGGAATTTTATCGTAGCGTTATAAATTCGCTTGGCTCTTGAAAGTGGTTGTAAAAGAAGTCGCCACAACCATTCGAGTCCGAGTTTTCTAAAAATGGTTGGCGCTCTTTTCACCGCACCACTCCAAAAATCAAAAGAGCCACCAACTCCCATAATGTGAATCAAACTAGGAATTTTCTTGGCGTACTCAGCGATCCAAAGTTCTTGTTTCGGTGCCCCATAAGCCACAAAAACAACCTCCGCTCCGCTCTCTTTTACCTTCTCAAACGCCGCTTCAGACGGATCTTCATTAGAAGCTCCTGTAATCATTAAACGGGGGTACATTTTTTTAAATGTCTCCGCAGTTTTTTTAGCGACGCCGGTTTTCCCACCCAAAAAGAAAACCGTTTTTTTATTATCCTCACTCCACTCAATCAGATCCATCATAAAATCACTACCGTGAATGATTTCCGGAAAAACTTTTTTAAAAGGTCGCTTCCAAATCACAAAAAGAAGCAGGGAAGGGAGGTAAAGCAAAGCTCGAATAAACTTAGATTTAATCTGCAAAAGCGTGCTAACTAGTAATAATCCGTGGCCATCTGGCAACATCAAGGTACCAACCTTCAACGCCTTTCTAAAATCCTCGTTCCTACGAGCTTCCAGTAAAATTTCGGGATTCGGTGTGAAAATAATTTGAGATTTTTTCAAAGCCACACGGGCTTCTGCACGAGTGATTTCATCGATTTGTACGCCCATCATTTTCATAGCTGCGCAATAGTCAGAATATTTTTCCCGGAGAAAAGCGTAGCAGACTTCCCGTCACGAATGTACTCATTTCGTAGTACAGTAAAACCCGCCACACGAAGCAATTTCGCCAAGCGTCGCTTCGTGAAGGCGAAATAATAGCGTTGAACTTTGTTTTGCCATGGTACCAAAACTCCGCGGAACCCATAGCTAGGAACTAAAAAACTTCGCACTAACAAAGGCCAAAATGAACGTTGATGTAAATTCCAATTAGTCATAATCAAAAAACCGCCCGGCTTCAAAACTTTCTTCCAATTTTTCAAAGCTTGGAGCTGATCTTTAGGAGGCAAGTGATGAAAGGACGCAATCGCAAAAATAGCATCCACTTTTTCTAACTTGAGCGGCTCACTCATATCTGCCTCCAAAAACTTCGCCTTGGGATGTTCTTTTTTCGCCTGTTTCAAAAGTTCGCCCGATTGGTCGAGACCAAGGTAGCTTTTATACCCTTCTTTTTCTAAAAAAGTCAGCAGGCGACCATTGCCACAACCCAGATCTAAAACAGTAAAATTCTCGCGATAATAAGCCTTAAAACACTCAAAATCCTTCCAGGGGAACTGACGTGTTTCCGAAAAGCCCTCCGCAATCTGATTGTAATCATCCTTGACCTTTTTCTGGATTCTTTTAGAGTGCATATACACTTTATGAAGATACTCAGCTCTGAAGATATACAAAAAGCACTGATTCAACAAGCCTCAACCTTGAATATTCAAAGTGAGGAAGACTTGCACAAGCTCAAAAAACTCTTTGCCAAAGAGCACGAGATCGATTTATTGAGCAATTTTAAGCTGCAAAAGGCCTACGAGAGCATGCTCGCTGAAGGTTGGAAGGGCGACCCCGCGCTACAACGCCTACTTCGAAAACGCAAAGTCCGCACGCTTTCAGGAGTAACCGTAATCACCGTTCTCACCAAACCCTATCCATGCCCCGGAAAGTGCGTGTTTTGTCCAACGGAACCAGGCAT
>CAYHHJ010000012.1:0-10091 GCA_964356405.1 uncultured Candidatus Peribacteria bacterium
GAAAGTGACGAAGTCATCGTAGGCGATGGTTTCGGCGCGGATGAAGCCTTTTTCAAAGTCCGTGTGAATGACTCCGGCCGCTTGCGGCGCCGTGGAGCCTTTTTTGATAGTCCAAGCTCGCACTTCTTGCTCACCCGCTGTGATGTAAGTTTGCAGGCCGAGTAGATCGTACGCATCGCGAATCAGGCGGCGAAGTCCGGTTTCTTTGAGGCCAAGGTCGGCTAGGTAGCTTTGCGCTTCTTCGGGGCTGAAGCTCACGAGGTCCTCTTCCACTTTTGCAGAAATGGGAATCACTTTGGCTTCCGCTGGCAGGTCGAGCGCGCTGCGGAGTTCACTTTCTTGAATAGTCGCGAGTTCCTCCTCCCCCACGTTTACAATGTACATAAACGGTTTCATGGTGATGAGGTGCAGGTCTTGAATGAGTAGTTTTTCTTCGTCCGTGAGTTCCACTTGAATGGCAAGCTTCCCCGTTTCGAGTGCAGATTTGATGCCTTCTAAAATAGCGTGGTAGGCAATTTTTTCTTTGTTGCCGCTTCGAGTCTCACCAAGGGACTTCGCCATGCGTTTTTCCAAGGTTTGAAGGTCGGCCAAAATAAGCTCAGTTTCAATGATTTCACGGTCGCGTTTGGGGTCTACGTTGTCGTGCACATGGATCACGTTTCCATCCTTAAAATAACGCACCACTTGCGCGATGGCGTTGCATTCACGAATGTGCGAGAGGAATTGATTCCCGAGTCCTTCCCCCTGACTGGCTCCTTTCACGAGTCCGGCCACGTCCACAAATTCCACAATCGCCGGGATAACTTTTTGAGTGTGAGTCACTTCTTTGAGCGCGCCGAGACGGTCATCCGGCACCTCCACCACTCCCACATTTGGGTCGATGGTGCAGAACGGATAGTTCGCTGCCTGTGCGGCTTGGCTTCGCGTGAGCGCATTGAACAAGGTGGATTTTCCCACATTGGGCAGTCCGACAATGGCAATCTGTAGATTCATAGTTTATGCTCGGTCGGAACTTTAACGGTCAAACGCTTAGGCCGCAAGTGCTTCCTGGAGCTGGACGACACGTTCTACACCGATGCTGCCATCTGCCAAGGCCATAACAAGGCCCTCAGGGCTTGGGTGAAAATAATAATCCGTTTCGACTACCGGTGTTTTTCCCTTGTGAGTCGTTACCTGAAATCCATCAGTATTCAGCAGAAATCCGATACCATTATGAAACTTCCAACCACTGGTTTGGCCGAGGGTGGTGGGAGCAATAGCCATTCCGACGACTGCTTTTAAAGCCTGGAACAGCGGCGCCAATTCTATGGATGATTCCTTCCCGTCTTTTTGCAGAACCAAAGAAGTGAGCTCATGAATTCTGGCCTTGAGGTCTTCACGGCTTATTGAAACTCCATCCAAACACAATTCCACATTATCTCCACCTGGATCCCCGTAAACATATTCTTGGGATGGAGTTCTTTGTATGGGCAGAGTTCGGGGTGGCAACTCACACTTCGATACGATCTTGGTCAAACTTGGTTCCGTTCTTCCGATATGGTTTATGTGCAGCGTTGACATGTTTTATAGTTAAGAATATGTGACTATACGATATATCTACGAGAAGTCAATAAACTGGTACTGTCAGAGTTGACAACACTCATTTCAACTGTCGTCAGCGTTGAATGACAGTTTAGAAAAAGAGCAGCGTTGTACCCTTATTTTTCACCAGGGTTTTGAATTCGTCGTCCAACTCGAGCTCTTTCGGAATTTTTACAAAAGGCAGGGTCGCTTTAGCGGCGCGCTTGGCCATATCCAGGGTTTTGGTGCAGCCGATGATGGGCTTATCAAAGGACTGCTGAATCACCCGCAAGTCGCCTTTCACTCGCATGTTGTCCAAATCCACCTCAAACAGATCGGCGTCATCGTGGAAATGCCGAAGCTGCTTCACAAGAAGCACGAAACTTTCAGGGCTCAATTTAAGAATCCGTTGGGAGTCCATCGGCGCTATGCTAGATTAAAAGCATGGACTTCACAATGATCCCTTTCGAAAGTTACGGCCTCAGCTATCCTTTGTCGTTTTACGTTTCACGAGTGGCTTTTGCCGTAGTCGTCATTTTATTAGCGATGCTAGCCAACCGTTTCATTCGTTTTCGGAAGTTCACTTTTTTAAAGCCCTTTCGACGTATTTTGATTTGGATTTTTGCGGTTTTGCTGATTCTGGGCAATCTAGGCTTTGATGTGAGTTCGCTGATCGCAGGACTCGGAATCGGAGGAATTGCACTCGCGCTGGGCATGCAAAGCACATTAGAAAGTTTCTTCAGTTCGCTGACCTTGCTCACGGAAAAGGCTTTCGTGGTGGGCGATACCATTAAAATTACAGGTTACGACGATGGAAAAGTTCTCAAAATTGGTTTTCGTAGTACCATTCTGGAAACGGACAGCAAACGCATTCTCATTATTCCTAACAAGACGCTCGTGACCAGCGTTGTAGAAAAGAAACAATGAAAAAATTCACCTCTAAGTTAGTAAAAAGCACGCAGCTCAACCACGATGTTTTCCAATTCGACTTCACCTACCCAGAGGATTTGGATTTTTTGGCGGGGCAGTTTTTTATGCTCGAGGTGCCCACACCAGAGCGCAAGATGACGCGCTCATATTCCATTGAAAGCGAGCCGGACAATAAGGAGTTTTTTTCCCTCTGCGTGAAGTTGATTGAAGGCGGAATTGGGTCTGAATATTTGCGGAAAATGCAGGTGGGCGACGAGGCGGGATTTATGGCTCCTTTCGGACATTTTGTAATTAAAGATAGCCCCAAAGACGCCATTTTAGTGGCCACAGGAACAGGACTGGCGCCTTTCATGAGCATGCTCCCCACTTGGTTTAAAGCCGGAGCGACGCAAAAGATCACGCTGTACTTTGGAGTTCGGCATGCAGAAGACTTATTTTATGTGGATGAACTCCGGGCGTGGGAGAAGGAACACTCCAATTTCCATGCGGTGATTACTTTATCGCAAGCTACGGAGGACTGGACAGGCGACACCGGCCGTGTGACTGAGTATCTGGAAAAGCTGACTTTTGAAAATTCCACTGTCTATATTTGTGGAAACGGCGATATGGTGAAAAGCGTAAAAGACCTGCTCGATGCCAAAGGCGTTGCCCGTGAGGATATTTGTTTAGAACAGTTTACGCCACTCCCTCCTCCTCGTCCGACGGCATAGCCATGGGGGGAAAGATTTCGTCAAAGACGCCTAGCTTGAAGGCCCGTGCGACTCCATCCGCTTCCCAAGCGGTAATTGCGGTTTCAAAAGAATCGGGATCTTTAGGTAGGGTAAACGAATGCCCTGCTCGCAATGGAGGTTGAATAAAATAGGTATCACCCCTTGATTCCACTCTAAAGTTAGCCTGACGAGCACCTTTTTCTACTTCTCTTAAGGCTTGATACAAATCCTCAACCACCACTGTCACTTCTTCTGCTATTGGTTCAATGACTGGGGCGTCGAAGTCCAATAAATCAGTATCCCCCGATACGTTTTCTATATAGTTTATAGTCACAAAACCTGAACTTGCTGCCATACGTTTTTATTAAGTCAGCTGGAGAATAGCATAAAGCTTTGATTCGTCAATACCCCTTCTCATCGAGAGAAGGTGGTGCCGCAGGGCGGGATTGAACCACCGACACGAGGATTTTCAATCCTCTGCTCTACCACTGAGCTACTGCGGCACATGGGCCAGTTTACTGATTTATTTGGGCAGTGCAATGAAAAATAAGCTTGCAGTTCTCATAAAGTCGTTTTATACTCCTCCAGCTTTCGACTAAAAAATTATGGCAAAAGGTAAATCAATTCCGTACGTGTGGATCTGCCAAGAGACCAAAATGATCAATGGATCAGGTTGGGCGCAGCGTGAGAAAGTGAAAGATATGACTAAAATGAAGTACAGTCCTAGCCTTCGCAAACGAACTGAGCACAAAGCTAAGCCAGTTAAGAAGGGAGGAACGAAGGCTTTAGTTAACGCCAAATAGTTTTCCAAGCACGTCTCCTACGAGGTAGGCAATGCCGGCTGCGAAGCCTCCTATTAAAGCTGTCTCTAAACCTGTAACTATCCAACTCCGCGTGCTGAAGCGGCTTTTAACAGCGCCCACAAAAAACAGGGCAAGCAGGGTTGCAACGCAGGTTCCTGCGAAGAGATTTTTTGTATCCCCACCCAGTATGCTCTGGGCGGTATAGCCTAAAAGGGGAATGAGTCCTATTAGGAGGAAGGCCAGAAAAGTAAAGAAGGCTCCTTTAAACGGGTTTACGTTTTCCTCGATCACGTTGAATTCGTGGTTGAGCATGATCTTCACCCACATCTTTGGATTACTGGTGATGACTTTTTCAGCGGCACGGAGGTTCTCTCCTTTGAATCCAAACTTACGGAAAATATCACGGACTTCTTCACGTTCTTCGTGAGGTTTCTCTAGGATGGACTGAATCTCATCGGCTTTTATGGAGTGAATACGGTCGAGTTCAGCTTTATCGCTGGAATATTTACCCACGGCCATGGAGAATCCATCGGCAAAGAGGTTGGCGAAGCCCAGAATGAGAATAACGGGGGTGGAAAGCTCGGCCCCCACCACGCCCGCTACCACCGCAAAAGTGGTTACAGCGCCATCAATCCCACCGTAAGTGAAGTCGGGAAGCCAGTTGTATTTCATTTTTTTCATGGCACGAGGTGACGTTACGGACTACACTACACCTGCAAGCACTAACTCGCCACATGAAGATCATTTGTTGGAATGTGAACGGCATCCGCGCGGTTATGAAAAAAGGGTTTTTGGACCTTTTGGAAGTGGAACAGCCGGATGTTTTGTGTGTACAGGAAACCAAGATTCAAGCGCACCAATTGACGCAGGAAATGATCAATCCGCTGGGTTATTACAGCGAATGGGTTTCGGCAAAGCAGGCTGGCTACAGTGGCGTGGCGACATTTTCTAAGGAAAAACCGCTGCGGGTGCAGAAAGAGCTGGGCGGAGGCCGCCATGATGACGAGGGACGTCTGGTTTTAACGGAATTCCCCGAGTTTGTGCTGGTGAATACGTACATTCCCAATGGCGGCCGTGGCGATCACCGGGTGGAGTATAAACTGAATTATTACGACGAAATGTTGGATGTATTGGAAGCTCTGCGTAAAGCGGGCAAAAATGTGATCGTATGCGGGGACTTTAATACCGCGCATACCGAAATTGACCTCGCCCACCCGCGTGAGAACGAGGGCGTGAGTGGATTTTTGCCCGTGGAACGCGCGTGGGTTAGCAAGTTTATTGCGGCCGGATACGTGGACACCTTCCGCCACTTTCACGAGAACGAACCGAACCACTACACCTGGTGGAGCTACCGTACGGCGGCGCGCAGCAGGAATATTGGATGGCGGATCGATTACTTCTTTGTGAATAAAGAGTTTTTGCCACACGTGAAGCGGGCGTGGATTTTGGCGAACATTGAAGGCAGTGACCATTGCCCGATTGGCCTGGAAATTGACTAAAACTGACAGTGTTGAGGCATTCACCCCCGGGAGTGAATTCTGCAATATTTATTTTCCTGACAAGTACTTCACAAATCTGAACGTGAAGCCTTTTTCTTCCATTTCTTCGGACATCTCTTTCATGAGGAAGCCGGCGGGAATTTCGGGAAAGAAGGCGTCACAATCCACACTGCCTTCAACTTCGGTGAGGTCGAGTTCTTTGCACGCGGGATGCTGAATCGCTTCGGCGTATAAAGTCGCGCCGCCAATCACAAAGGTTTTTCCTTCGACGAGCTCCAAGGCTTCATCGAGTGAGTGAGCGAGTTTAACGCCTTCAGGCAATTCGAGTTCGCTGCGGCTGATCACAATATTCACACGCTCTTTTAATGGCCGGTAGGCTTCTGGCAAAGATTCCCACGTGCGACGTCCCATGATCACGGTGCCGCCTTTGGTCACGCTTGAAAAGTGCTTTAAATCGGCGGAGAGATGCCACGGAAGTTGATTGTCCTTCCCGATCCCTCGGTTCTCGTCCATGGCTGCAATGATTGCAAAATCCATCATAGTGACTAAAGTTTAACAGCTTCCTGGTTAATCTGCCAAAAAAATGCTATAATTTAGGGTCGTTATAAAATTCATGGGAACTATAAATACAGGGGCGGATGAAGTGGAGGAATTGGAATCACCCGATGATTATTTTGAGAATTACGAAGTGAAGCCCAACGATTTGGAGGTTTTGGGACACGATATAGATCAGTTAGCAGCCTCTCAGTTGCTTGAGGAGGATGTTTTAAAGGAGATCCGTTATGTGACTTATGATTCAAAACACCTTTACGTTTTTACACGTGGAGTGCATGACTCAAACGAGCGTTTTCAAGTGGAAGAACTGCCTTCAAGCAGCACCAGCGGCCTGAGGATTTTTAAGATACCGCATGCGGGCCATATTGGAAAAACCAGAGATGATTATACCGGGGCAAAAGCATGGCTACTTTGTGATGAGGTGGAAACAACCGCAGTCGGGGCACGGAAATTTCCAAATGAGAATACGCTTCGCGAGCCAGAGCGGCCTGACCAGCCCGAAATGATCTTGGACGTGGCTCAAATTGCTCCCTTAGAACCTTGGAATAAAATTCAGAAGGGTCAGTTCAACTACAAGACAGATATGGTTTTTCACGAAGCGGGACACATCGAACAGCGAAGGCTAGAAGAGTGGCACATTGGAGACTCGATGATTGGGGAGTTTCCCTCTGAAACACAGGAGCTTAGATTCTTATCGGTCGTGCGGGAAACGAATGTCTTACCGGACAAGCACAAAGACCTGGTGATTCAAAATATAAACCGTACGGCACTCGCTGAGATGTATGCGATGGTGATTGATAGCGAGGGTGCGCAGCGCCATGATCCAGTCAACTATGAGACTGGGAAAACTCAGCATCGGGCCCTGATGAATGCACTCGCTTCTGAACCTGTCGAGGACGGTATTCTTAAAGAATTCACATGGCGCTTAGGGCAGCAGCACTTTACGGGCCACCTCTTAGTGCATTTTTTAGAAGACCGCTTCCCCGATTTTGCAGAAAGAAAACAATTTATGAGGGACTGCTTCGATCCTAAGCTTGCTGAGAAACTAAATTAGAAACGTACTGGCCACAGTTGCTTCCGATTGAATTTTCCTCAAGTTCGCCAATACTGACAATGGTTTCGAACCCGAGAGCGTGACATTCATCCAAAAGTGTCTGCACCTTTGACTCTTGCGTATGGGATTTTAAGATATTGATGAGGCCTTTTTCCTGAGCACGGGCGGTTGGGTTGAGTGGCGTAAATTTCAGGATGAAATGAGCAGGGTTGAAGTACTTTGCAATAACGCAGGGTTCAATGGGATACGCTTCCATCACAATGAAATTTAAGGTGATTTTTCTGTCACCTGGGCTGTAGAAACGTTCTCCAAAAGCTGCAATTCCTTCAAAAGACATTTTAGGCGTGGGGATGAGCTGATCGCGCTTCTCTACGTCCGTGGTGTGGATGGAAAATTGCATCTGGAAGTGTCCCCCTTCATAGAGTTTCTTTTTAATTTGGATCAAGCGATCAAAAAAATCACCGGCATTTTTGGGCCCCACGGTAGACACCGACGGAATGAGTCCAGGTGCTTGATAACGGAGGGGAAGCTCCTCCAAAAGGTCTAAGACTGCTTCGTTGAAAGCCGGCTCACCCATGCGAGTGAATTGAATTTTGAATTTTTTCACAGGGATGACGCGGCTGGGAAAGTGCCGATCCACAATGTGATCAATCTGTTCCAGCATTTCCTCTTTGCTTAATTTTCCACAGTAGCGTTTGCCGGCATCACACATCAGGCACTGAACCGGACAGCCCAAAAGACAGGAGATCACAATAACCATCTTTTCTTCCCGAGGCCGGTTGGGATATTTGGATTCTACAAATTCGATGTAATAGTCTCTAAGTTTAGCGATATAGAGTTTCGCTACCTCGTCATTTCCTCTTTCCTCAACGATTTGCATGGTGAATTAAGTAGTCATGAATTTTTAATGCTTCGTGGAGCCCTTCGCCCGCAGCAAGTTGCACCTGTCGAGTAGCCTCGTGGTTCACGTCGCCGGCCGAGTATAAGCCTTTAAGCGGTTTTTGAACACGTAAAGTCGGCGTTTGAGAATGCCTGCCAACGGCCACCAATACCATGCCTGCTTTGGCAAGTTCCTCAGCATTTGGCTCTGACTGATTCTCAAAGAACGGAATCTCTGCTTCCTTGGCACGTTTTTTAAGGATAGGAAGGCAGGTGGTTTTGTGATGCGTCCACACCGTTGGGTGCATGCCTCGACGTTTTAAGTTGAGGGCGTAATCGAATCCCACATCTCCCCCGCCGAGTATCAAGACGGTCTTGCCTTTACGAAAGGGGAACTCCACCAGGTCATAGAACACTTTTTTATGAGGGATTTTAAGTTCGTTTGGGGCTGTACCAGTGGCTAAAAGAACCGCGCGCGCCTGGTAGGTTTTCTTTGAGCTTTTAACCGAGAAAACGCCTTCTTTGTTTTGTTCAACTATTTCCACATTCTCCAAACGAATAGAAGTTTTTCTTAGGTTTTTTTTGAATTCTCGAATCAACTCTGGCCCGGTGGCGTCCAGAAAACCCAGGTAATTTTCAATACGGTTGGCGTTGTTCAGCAAACCACCCACTTTTCTTTTTTCAAAAACCAAGCATTTGTGGCCATAACGTTCCAATTGCACAAGCGCGCTGAGTCCGGCCGGCCCTGCACCGATAATCAGACAATCATAGTGCATAAGTCTTGAGTGGTTAATGGCGTAGCAAAGCCGTAACTAAGGTTGAGCAAAGTCGCGAGGTGCATTTCTTCGTTGTAAGCAGCGGTCGCATCCGTCACAAAGAATACGGTGTAGCCACGATTGAAGGCGGCCCGAGCCGTGGTCTCGCAACAGAGATTGGACAGCACTCCCGAGATCACCACCGTGTCTACTCCTCTCTTTTGGAGTTCTTCATCTAGCTTGGTTTCATGAAAGGCATCGTAGCCGGGTTTCACTAAAAATAGGTCGTGCTCGTCGTGGAACAAATCTAGTTCGGCTTCGGGACCCCCCTGTTCCACCGTATGCCCCCACCAGTCTCCAATGGGGTCTTTTTCGCCCGGGGTGATGGCAAAAGTGGTGAAGCAAACAGGCAGTTTTTTACTCTTGAAGGTGCCAATGAGCTCGAGGATATTTTCTTTTATATGTGGGTAGGCCGGAACAAAGGCGTGAGAAGCCGGATCAGTGAAATACTTCTGCGCATCTATCACGAGCAAAGCGGCCTTAGCGGGTACGAAGGACTTCCAGTGTTTGTTTTTTTCTAAGGGCTTCTTGGAAGTGTAGGCTGTTTTTTTCACGTGCAGGCCTTAAACGGCGACCTTAAATTTAATAAACGGATCGTGCTCGTAGTCGAGCAGCTCGAAGTCTTCGAAGGTCAAATCCCAGAAAGGTTTTTTGGCGAGTTTGAGTTGAGGGAGTTTTTTAGGTGTACGTTTGAGCTGTTCTTCGAGCCCTTCCAAATGGTTGAGGTAAATGTGCGCGTCGCCCATGGTGTGGGTGAAAATTCCGGGGGTCAGATTGCATTCCTGCGCCACCATCATCAGAAGGGCGGCGTAGCTGGCGATGTTGAAGGGCACACCCAGAGCGATGTCGGCGCTGCGTTGGTAGAGCTGGCAGTCGAGGCGTCCGTTCACAACATAAAACTGGAAGAACATGTGGCAAGGTGGCAACGCCATTTGCTCGATCTCCCCCACATTCCAGGCGTTGACGATAATACGGCGGCTGTCGGGGTTGTTTTTAATCATGTCGATGGCGGCTTGGATCTGGTCGATTTCGCGGCCATTCACCGCGTTCCAGCGGCGCCATTGTTTTCCATACACGGGTCCGAGTTCCCCTTTTTCGTCCGCCCAGGCGTCCCAGATGGGCGTGAACTCGGTGAGACCGTCGTTGATATTGGTGGAACCTTTGAGGAACCACAAAAGTTCACGAAGCACGGCGTCGAATTTTACTTTTTTAGTCGTCAGGAGCGGAAACCCCTCCTGGAGGTCATACTTGCGCTGAACTCCAAAGATGGAAAGGGTTCCCGTCCC
>CAYHHJ010000012.1:10191-13145 GCA_964356405.1 uncultured Candidatus Peribacteria bacterium
CCGGCTTTTTCAAAGTGCCGGCGCACGACTTCCACTTTTTCACGCCCGGCCGCGTTGAAGTTATTGTGAATGAGCAAAAGATCCGGGAAGGTGCCTGCTTTAAGGTCGAGCTGGCCGCGCTGAGCGGGCTTGCCCAAGCAGTAGCCGCCATCCACAGCCGTGCCGAGCACGGGTGGAAAAGTATGGAGCGAAAGGTGCACCACTTCGCCATGCTGCGCACGGATTTCACGGTGAGCTTGCTGAATGCGCGCATGGTACGGGTCGTAGACCTCGCCCATTAATACTGCGAATTCCTCGGGTGAAAGCGGCGCATTGAAAATGTCTTCGAACTGGCTGCGGGCGGCTGCCGCAATTTCCTCAGGTCTCTGATCAAAATCGAGGCCTCGAGGAACCGTGCGAGCCCATACCACTCCATTTGGGAATTTATCTGGGTCGAAATCGGTGCAAATACGACCGGAGACATCCGTTTTTTTGTCGCGATTGGCATCGGTGTAGATTCGTGAGAGATCGTTGGAAAGGGTGGTGAGGCTGGGGTCGGAGCGTCGCGCTTCAAAGTCGGTCATGGTGGGAACTGCGAGGTCGCAACCAAAAACAAGTGAGGCACGCACCGCTTCCGACGTTCGCAGCCTTTGTACGAGTGCGGCTGGAACTCCATCGAGACTTTCAATTCCCACTTGCCCACTGTGTGGCATTTCAAGGAAAAGTCGCGATGTGCCGGGTTGATGGTTGATGAGTGGTTTCATAAGTTATTGATTAATATTGTAGGAAATGACCTGGCTCCGGTTTGTGAGCAAAACTTGAGCCCACTGCGTTGTGAGCATCTAGTAATTCAGGAAAGATTTCTCGGAGTGCAAACATGTCACGTCGGTCTTCTGGAGTGCACTTTCGAATGGTAATAGCCGGTACTTCCGAACGTTCGACTAGAAAGGGGATTAATTCGCTGGCGTCCATTTCTGGATGAGAGACGGTGAGCACTCGCCCAGACCGAAGATTTTCTTTTTTCCTTCTGGCCAAGGCGGCTAAGAGCATGGTTTTAAACTCGGGCGTCAAAGCCTCTGGTGAATCGAAGCGCCTCTCTACCTTGTCGGTACTAGCCTCAGCCATTTCACGGCTAAGGGGAGCGATGTGTTCTGATTCAAATGTGTAAAGTGTGTTCATAAATTAGTGTTTTAAAATAAATAAAAAGCCCTCATCAGAGGGCTAGAGTTCTTGTGAGTTTTAAGAATTATGCGCGCACGCGCCATGCCCTCTGAATTGATTTCAGGGTGTTCCACCAGGTCTTTGTGAAGAGGAGTTGCGCTTGATTCATAAATTGGCTTAGGGTATTATCGTACTGGTACACTAATACAATGTCAACATGAAAAAAGCTTACAAAGAATTGTGCGAGTTGCTGGCGAGTGTGGAAGATGAAAAAGAAGCAGACATGCTCTTGAAAGATTTATTCACTCCCCAAGAACGGGACACCTTGGAAGAACGCTGGCAGATCATTCAACTCTTAGCCAAAAAAACGCCGCAAAGAAAAATCGCCGAAAAACTGGGCATCAGTATTTCCACGGTCACGCGTGGATCGTTGGCCTTTCAGTATGGGAGTAAAGGCTTTCTTTACTTCCTAAGAAAGCTGGGTAAATTATAGTCAGTTTAAAAACTTCCCATGAAAAAAATTCTCAGCTTCACCCTTTCTGCAGCCTTATTTTTAAGTGCCTGTGAAGTCCCTACCGAAGAGGAACGTATAGAACAATTGCTGGAGGACGTGGAAGCAGAAGCCCAGGAAGAAAATGCCGATTTCTACGAGGAGAACCAAGGTGGAGCTCCTGATGAGGTTTTGGAGACTCGAGTCCTAGAGTTACTGACAAAATACGACGCAGAGGACTACGGCAAGCTTGATGAAGACATGGGATACAACTACTCGGGCGAAAAGATCTACGGTCACGCGGATATCGCTGCACAAAAAACCGGCTTGGATTACAGCAAACTTGCTTATATACAGTACTGGTCTGGAACCAATGGGGTCAGCAGTTTAGTGAAGTCAATGGACTCTAGCGCAACCGGTGTTAAAGAGGTTCAAGCCATGTTTGATGAATACAACGCCATAAACGCTTATGACCCAGACTATTTTGAATCTGTTTTGCCAAGTGGACTCAGTGAAGACGAAAAAGCTGCTGCTACTTTGAAGATCTTCGCTGATTTATATAGAGTCTTCAGTGAGCCTTATGACGACGACTATATTTCACCTGATCAAGAGACGGACATGAAACAAATTCAAACCGACACCGGAATGGATGCTGACGATTTAAGCGTCGTATTCAAGAATGGGCTGCCTGAATTGGTTGGCGAAGCCTTTTCAGACACTTGGGATTACAAGACGCGCTTCATTGAACTCGCGAAATTCTAGTCCTCAATTCTATAGATTTCCTCGGCCATCGCCCCACGAGTGAGGTTCTCACTGGCGCCGTCCCATTCATCCAGGATTAGGCCCAATGAGTCGGCGTAGTCCCAGTATTTTTCGTACCAGGCTCCGCTGACTTCAGGGATATCGTCGAAATACGTTTCCAGAGTGATTTTAAGTGCTTCTGCCAGGTTGATGGATTGAGCGGGTTTGAAGCTGCCGTCGGAGTAACCAGAAAGTATGCCTTGGTCTTTGGCGAAGCAAACGTATTTGGAATACCAGGTATTTTCGGGCACATCGGTGAAACAATCGTCGCCCGTGGTGGCCTGACCCGGAAATGTGGCTTCGATGAGAATTTTGGTGAATTCGGCGCGGTTGATTTCGCTATCTGGACGGTAGGTGCCGTCGTCGTAACCCTCCACAATTCCATAGGTTTCAACGTAAGTGATGGCGTCGTAGTAGAGGTTGTCTGTTTCCACATCAGAGAAAATGCTCGCCTCGCTCTCATTGCCGAATAAGTCGCTGATGATCACCACCCCGTAAATGGAGCTTTGTTGGTCTTCTTTAA
>CAYHHJ010000013.1:0-6551 GCA_964356405.1 uncultured Candidatus Peribacteria bacterium
AAGTATTGGTAGTGACGGTGCCATTTCCGTAGGTCATCGAACTAACTTGGCCGGCGGGAGTGTAATCCATATCGCTGACCACATCGGTGAGCGTGCTGGTTCCACGAGTAACTTTTTCAATGGCGCCGGTGGCGTTGTAGGTGGTGTTCACAACGAGTGCTGAAACCGGGTAAGTGACTTTAGTCTCACGGCTGAGCAAATCAAAGGTCTTCAAAAAGATATAACTGGAATAGGTGGTGAGGCCGGGATTTTTGAAGGAGTGAGTCTCCTTAATGGGATTACCTAGATAATCGTAGGTGTTATAGAAGACGATGCTGTCCTGATTATTGGAATTGACGCGGTAAATTTTCATCTTCCCACGAGTTCCTGAGTCGTATAAGTAATTGGCATCTCGCGCCGTGGTACTGGTGTCCCAGTCTTCAAAGAGCACGCGGTCGAGCACATCATAACCCCAAGCAATCACCTGTCCCATAGGGTCGGTTTGGGTAGCAAGATTATTATTCGCGTCGTAGGTGTAAGTCCAGGTTCCAAACGTAGTTTCTGCGGGGTCGTGCAGGTCTTGCTGACTGATTTTTCGCCCAAGACTGTCGTAATCAAAACCACGCACATTGCCTTGCGAATCGGTGAGGGCAACCAGCTGTCCCAGTGGATCATAGGTGTAAACGCTGGTGTACGTAGAAGCGTCGTTTTGTTCTTCTACTTGGATCAAATGTCCTGCGGCATCGTAGTTGTAAACCTTGGAAACGCTGTTGGCATCGGTGACCGTGTTTTCCCACTGTGAATAGTCGTAGCTGGTGCTTCCCGTGGGGGAAGTAACGGTGAGGGGGCGATTGAGTGCATCGTAAGTGCTGGTCACGCCGTACTGGGAATCATCTCGGCCGTAAGCGCTGCTGCTCGTGGAGTAGGGAAGGTTTTGCTGCTCCACATTTCCCAATGCGTCGTACCAAGTATCCACCGTGGTGTAGAGAGAGTCTTCCGCCAAAGTATTGCTTTGAACGGTTCGTCCGTAGCCGTCGATATAGGTCACGCTTTCGCTCGTGACGCCGCCTACCGTACTGGTAGTACTTACGGAACTAGGCACACTGGTATCGTCATAGCTGGTGGTGGAAAGGGTGGTGAGGGTGCCGGTGGTGGGGTCGGGAACGGAAACGGTGAGCACTCGTCCAAGGCCATCATAGCTAGAGGTACTAGTGAGACTGTTCTCATCCGTACGGCTGGTCATCTGGCCTGTTGCATAATCGTATGACGTACTCACCGTATAGGTCTTTGGATTGGTGGTAACGGCAGGATAGAGATTGTAAGCATCGTAAGCAAAGCTGGTAGTGTAACCACGCCGGTTTTTGGCGGTAGCCACTAGCCCATAGGAATTGTAAGTGTAGTAGCTGTTGTACCAGCCATTCGTAATATCGTACCAATCCGCCTGACGGTAGAGGTTCCCGAGGCTCACCGTTCCATATGAAGTAGTACTGTCGTAAAAGTAACGAGTACGTTTGATTATAGTTCCAGCACTGTTGGTAACTTTTTCCTCAGCTACTTTGTTGAGAATATCTCCGCCGGTGGCGTAGGTGTAGACGACGGTGGTTTTCTCATCGAGGGTAGTGACGTCCGTGAACGTGCCATCCGTAGCGGCGGTGACTTCTCCGTAGTTGATAACAGTTTTCACATTTCCATTGGAATCGTAGGTGTAAGCCGTTCCCGTATCACGGTGGGTGCTTCCGCCATCGTAGGTGAAGGTGGCGCTTTGGCTTTTGTACACAAAGGTGTCGTCGTAACCCAAATCCGAAGTGGCCCAGGTGTCGACGGTTCGAGTGTAGAGATTTCCCAAATCATCGTAGACATCGGTTTGGTAGGGATGCCCGATTAAAGCCAAATCATCCTGTTCGTAAAAGGTTTCCGTCACGCGTCCAGATTCCGTTTTTGTGATGCTAGAGAATCCGGCGAACTGTCGGTTGAGTTCGTCTTCGTACAAGTAAGCGCCACCTTGGTAGTCAAAAGAAGTGGTGGCAGAATCCCCGAGGCCGTCGTCCACCGTAATGGAATCCACCACGTTCATAGAAAAGGGCAGATCGGGATTGTCGAATTCGGTAGAAGGGGAATAGCTGACCGTTGTGGTGGAGCCTTTGTAGGAATGAACCGTTTCCAAAAGTTCAGGAGAGGCGTTGTTTACATAAACACCCTGGCTAACCGATCCCGCTTGGTTTCGTGATTTAACAAAATCTTGAAAATTGTCTCCGTCCACATCGAACATTTGTATCCCCTCAGTGCTGTCGTAGGAAGTGGCAAAATAAACGGGCACCGTGTAGCTGGTATCCTCAGTCCACCCGGTTCCATCTCCATCATTTATATAAACACCTTGATCACTCGAACTGGTCGCGCGAACGATGTCGGCTAGACCATCTCCATTGATATCAGTGACCTGTGCAATGGATCTCATGATTCCACTATTTTCCCAAAAATAAACCGGGATTGTGTAGCTGGGATCTAAAGCCCATCCAGTTCCATCACCTTGATTGATGTACACACCCATGTAGCTGCCGCTGTTGTAAGAGGATCGAATTAAGTCCACTAAACCATCGCCATTAACATCTCCAAGGCTTACCCCCTCGTCAGAATTTCCAGAGGTGTCGTTAAAATAAAGTGGGATAGAGGTGCTGCTTGTCGCTGTCCATGTTTCCAACGCAGGGTCAAAAAGGTAAATGGATTGAGAGATACCCGATCCATCGGAAAGCGATTGGATATAGTCACCGAACCCATCGCCATTCATGTCAAGCAGGCGCACGCCCAAGTCATCCATGTAACCGTCGTTGAAACGCATCGGTAAAGAGTAAGAACTGTCTTCAACCCAAGTAGAAGTAGCTTCGTCAAAAAGATAACTCTTCCTCGTATCCGAGGAAGAGTTCATGGCGCCATACAAAATATCACTAAACCCATCGCCATTGATATCCGTCATACGAGTATTACGCATCATATTTCCGGTGTAGTCCCAGAAATAAGTGGGCACGATGTAACTGGTATCTTCCGCCCAACCACTTCCGTTGCCCTGATTCAGGTACACCTTTTGAGCGCTGGAAGAGCTGCTGAAATTCCCAGAATTAATAAGATCCATGAATCCGTCCCCATTCACATCGGAAACATCTCCCCCCTTATCGGAGTCATTGCCGCTCATATAAAAATAAACCGGAATGGTATAGCCGCTGGCACTGCTCCAGCCCTTACTCGATTCAGCGTAGTCAAAAGTAGTGGAGGGCAGCGTGGTGGTGGCACCGGCTTCACTCACGCCCGATTCGGTAACCGATTCCAGAAGAGATCGATTATTGTTGTCTGGTGTGGTGTAGCTAAGGGCATAGCTTTTACGTAAAGTTCCGTTGATGGAAGCCGTTACTTCACTTACGCGATAATCGGTTTGCACTTCAAAACTGGTGTTGTAAAGACTGCTTGGGTCGCTGCGTGTTTCCAGGCTGAATTCCACAAGAAAAATTCCATCGGTGGCACCGTTTCCGGTGTAGCTGATGCTCTCCGGATAGATCTGGCCATTTTCCTTGAAGTAGTCATAGCGCACATAGTTGTCATTGGTGTCACGAATTTCTTCCAGCATCCACTTATAGATTTCAGTGGAATCGGAGGGATTGTCTTGGCGGGTATCAGCTGTGCTGCCAAAAGTATAGTTGGTGCCGGATTTATCGGTGACTGTCCACGAATCGTCTGCAGAATTGAATGCATAGTCTAAATACGAACCGCTTTCTACTTTGGCTGCATATTCTCCGTAGGGGCTGCCGCTCACCGAAACCAATTCACCGCTGAGGGAGGAGCTAAAATTCGTTTCTGAATATAAATTGTTCAGCCCGGTTTTGTTCATACGACTGATGGAGGGCATGTCAAAAGACCAGCCGTATCCATAAAACGAGTTTACGTCGCCACCCTGGCTGTTGTAGCTGAGGGAAAGGGAAGGCTGAAGGCCGTTTCTTCCCGCCGGTACATTCAGTGGTAACGAAAAAACATAAGCTCCCGTCGACGATCCGGCTTGTGAGCCCTGTTTAGATGAAATGCGGTTCCCGATTTCGTAAGTCTGGTCATAAAACCCTTCACTGCGATTCGTGGCATCTGCGAACGTAGTGGGAGCCAGCGTAACAAAGACAAAAATACTTAAAAGTGCACCTGTGAGGATTCGCATTTTTGGCTTAAGCATAGGGGTTTGTGAGAAATGAACCAACTATCCCTAGCCTTAGCTTTTTTGTCTAGCATTTACTGTCGTCAGCATTGGATGACAGTTTATTCATAAGAAGGAATTTCGGAGTAAACGCCGGTGGAAACGGTACGTTGCAAAGTGATGGTGGGCACGGTGCCCAGGCGGCTGCTGTATTCGTCGCTCAAAGTCACGGTCATCACAATAGTAACTTGAGGTTGGATTTGCACGTCTTCTTCAGCGAAAGCGCGGTAGGGATCTTCAAAGGGCGCGATGTAAACATAGAACGAAGAAATGCTCAGCGCGCTCGGCGTGATCGACTCAAAATCGGCCTCCACGGGTACGCTCGCCGTGC
Organism: uncultured Candidatus Peribacteria bacterium; assembly: GCA_964356405.1. Taxonomy (GTDB): domain Bacteria; phylum Patescibacteriota; class Gracilibacteria; order UBA1369; family 2-02-FULL-48-14; genus 2-02-FULL-48-14. Next base: position 4,539 of record CAYHHJ010000013.1, read on the forward strand.
AGTCATAATCGTCCATACAAACCCAGTCATCTACAATCCCGTCATAATCGCTGTCGGTCCCGCTGAGTTCCATTTTAGAAATATTGTATTGGCCGGTAGCCCCAAAGGCCACGGGGCGGTACACGGTGCGTTCGTCGCCCGCGCCATTAATAAGAATGATTTCCTGCATCACCGTTTCGGACCACGCATTGCAATCGGGCGTGCTGCCGGTGGCTTCACAAAACGCATTCATGTAATCGGTGTTGTCCGTATAAATACCAAAGTCGTCGATACCCGTGAACGGATGTGCGCCCGTGATCAAATCCAAATCATCGTAATCAGGCGTTTCCGTGGGACAGTCGTCTGGGTAGTAGCTGAGGCCGTCCGCGCACAAAGCTTTGTAGCCTTCAATACCGGAATAAGGCCCGGGCAGTGAGGAGGCATCGCTCGCGCCCGGATGGTAAAAAGACTGTCCGTAAAAACCATAATCCACCGTTTCCCAACCTGTTTCCGGCGTGTCGTATCCATAGCGCAAATAATACGCTTCATAATCCACGGCGCTGCGCTCAATTTTCGCGGCCAACTGATCCATGAGCGCGTTCGCCTCCGAGTACAAATAAACCTGCGATTGAATCCGCTCCGCCGAAGTCATGCTGTTCACCAAAACTCGCACGCACATCACCGCCACCACAGAAAAAATACCTACGGTTATGATGAGTTCCACCAAGCTGAAAGCGCGGCGTTTAATAAACATTGGCGATGCTGCGGGTTAGTGAAAGTGTTTTGGTCAGACCGTGGTCGGTCCATGTCACCGTGATCGTTGCGTTGTAATAATCGGAAGCGGGGTAGTCGATAGTGATGAGGCGCCGAAACAAACGTCGGTTCGCCGTAGTTGAAGTCATGTCGGCAACGCTCGAGAGGGTGCTGTACGCATACATTTGCGATTCCCAATCCGTTCCTCCGTCCAAATCCATATCGAATAAAGTCAAATAACCCTGACTGGAAGTGGTTTGGCGCACCACATGCCATTTAAAAAAGGGGTCGGAAGCGAAATCGCGAGTCAGGAAATAAGTATAGCCGTCGGTGATTTCCGTGGCGCTGAAACAGGTTGAAACATCGGTAGCGTTCGTCTTATTCCAGCACTCATCGGGGTCGCTGGAAAATAATAAGTAATTCGTGTCGCGCAGATTCCGCAGCGCCTCAAAACCTTCCTCAGCCAAATTTATGGCGATGGCTTTTTGCCCGATGATGTCATTCCCATTGGTAGCCGTACGCAGCACCGACATAGCAGCCGTGGTTGCGAGAATAATCACCGTGATGGCGATCATCGTTTCAATAAGAGATTCTGCGGGATTGGCGTGGCGCATGAATACATCCTAATGCTAAACTGGATTTATGAAAAGTAGTCCGCGCCAACAGCCAGCCTTCACCTTAATAGAACTCATCATCTGCGTTTGTATAATTGCCATTTTATCCGTGGCCTTGTTGGTGAATTTTAGCGGCAATGTCACCAGGGCACGATTGGATGACCAAGTGGTCGAGATTGTCCACCTGCTCGAACAGGCCCGCAGCTACTCGCTCACGAATTTTCTAATCGACGACATCACACCAGCGGAATATTACTTAGTCACGGTAAATGCCACTGGCATAACTTTGGACGCGCAGGGCGCCACTGCGACGGACGTTGAGACCTTGGAAAGTGTGACCTTGAGCAGCAATTTTTCAATCACGAATATAACCGGGTCGGAATATTTTTACTATTTCCCACCCTCAGGCGAGATTTGTTTCGACACCGAAGCTTGCGACAGCGGCATCAACGACGTTTCCTTCACTGTTGTGGACAGCACGGCTGTGTACAGCCAAGAGATCACCCTCAACAAATTCGGTGGTGCGCCCGAGGTGGAGCAGTAAAATTAGCCTTTGACTACAAACCCGATTATTTTTCCTGGCACGAAGATCTCTTTTACGATTTCACCGGTGAGGTATTTGGCGACGTTTTCGGAGGCGCGAGCGGCAGCGAGCGCTTCTTCCTTA
>CAYHHJ010000013.1:6651-13071 GCA_964356405.1 uncultured Candidatus Peribacteria bacterium
GAGGTATTTGGCGACGTTTTCGGAGGCGCGAGCGGCAGCGAGCGCTTCTTCCTTAGATACATCGGGAGCCAAGTCCACGGTGGCACGTAATTTGCCGTTCACTTGTATCGCGTAAGTAATCCAAGTCCTTAATAAATAATCTGGATTTACTTCTGGCACTCGTTCATTAAAAATACTGCTATTTTTCCCTAACTGTTGTTCCCATAGTTCCTCAGCTAAGTGTGGTGCAAGTGGAGCCAATGTTTTCAAAACAATTTCTTTATCTTCTGGTCTTAGGCCAATCTTCAATGCTTCGTTGGTCAATTCCATAAGAGCTGCAACACATACGTTAAAATTCATTTTCTCCATAGCTTCTTGTGCCTTCAAAACCATCTGATGAGTATAACTTGCAACAGCATTACTATCTGTTTGCATTTGCATCATTCTATAAAATCGATCCACAAAACGCGCCACGCCCGTAATCCCTCTATCATTCCAATCGCCGCCGTCCGTGAACGGCCCCATGAACATCAAATACATACGGAAAACATCGCTTCCGTATTTGGCCACAAATTCATCCGGGCTCACCACGTTTCCTTTGGATTTGCTCATCTTCGCACCGTCCTTCGTCACCATGCCTTGATGCACCAAACGCTTGAATGGTTCCTTGGCTTCCACATGACCCAAATCGTGCATCACTTGGTGGATGAAACGCGCGTACAAAAGATGCATGCACGCGTGCTCAGGCCCTCCAATGTACATGTCCACGGGCATCCATTTATCCGCTCGTTCTTTTCGCCACGCCTGCTCAGCATTTCCGGCATCGGGATAACGCAAAAAGTACCAACTGCTGCACACAAAAGTATCCATGGTATCCACTTCTCGTTTTCCCGGCCCGCCACAATTTGGACACTTGGTGTTCACAAATTCTTCCACCGTCGCCAAAGGCGAGGTTCCCTTCGGCACATAGTCTTCCACATGAGGATGCACCACCGGTAAATCGCTGTCCGGCACCGCCACCTCGCCGCACTTTTCACAGTTGATAATAGGAATCGGTGCGCCCCAATATCGTTGACGTGAAATTAGCCAATCACGCAGACGGAAATTCACCACTTGTTTTCCCCATCCTTCACGTTCCATTTGCTCAGTCATCAATTTCAACGCTTCTTCCGTTTTCATGCCCGTATAAGGTCCGCTATTCACCAAAATTCCATACTCGTGCAGCGATTCTTTCCATTCTTTCACATCGTCTTCCGCCACTTCACCCTCGCTCGTAATTAGCACCTGAGGGCATTCAAGCCCCATAGTCTTTGCGAACAAAAAGTCTCGCGCGTCGTGCGCTGGGGTTCCCATTAAAGCGCCCGTTCCATACATCAGCACAAAGTCCGCCACATAAATCGGCATCTCGGCACCCGTCATGGGATTGATGGCGTGCATTCCAGTGAACACTCCCGTTTTTTCTCGGTCGCCCATTTGGCGTTCGAGCTCATTCTTCTTTTTGCTGTCCTGCACATATTTTTCCACCTCAGCACGCTTTTCCTCCGTCACATAGTCCATCAATTGAGGATGCTCCGGCGCCACCGCTACAAAATTCGTTCCATATATAGTGTCAAAACGAGTCGTAAAAATGCGCACGGTTTTTCCCGCCGCTTCCGCGATTCTAAAGTCTGCCTCATTTCCTTCGCTTCGCCCAATCCAATGCTTCTGCATCAAAATCGTCTTCTCCGGCCAATCAAGCCCTGTGTAATCCAAAAGTTTGTCTGAATACGCCGTGATCTTAAAGAACCACTGACGCAAATTCTTCTGCACCACTTGGGTTTTGCAACGTTCACAAATCCCACTGTCCACCTGTTCATTCGCCAAAACGGTCATACACCCGGGACACCAATTCACCGGCGCTTCCTTGCGGTACGCCAAGCCCTGTTTATAGAGCTGCAAAAAGACCCATTGCGTCCATTTGTAGTACTCAGGCGAGCTCGTCTCTAGATTGAGGTCGAGGTCATACATTCCTCCAATCGCCGCAATCTGTTCCTTCATTTTATCAATATTCGTGCGCGTAGTTTCCGCCGGATGTACGCCCGTCTTAATCGCATAATTTTCAGCAGGCAGTCCAAATGAATCAAAACCCATCGGTTGAAAAACCTCAAAACCCTTCATTTTCATGTAGCGTCCCCAGGTGTCCACCGGTGCGTAGTTGTACCAGTGCCCGATGTGCAGCTTATCGCCGCTTGGGTAGGGGAACATCGTCAAATTGTAGTACTTTGGCTTTGTCGGATTCTCCAAATTGGCCTTATGCAGGCCGCTTTCTTTCCATTTCTGCTGCCATTTCTTTTCTACTTCAGGGGCATTATAAGACTGCATAGGCTTCGTAAAGGTGCGCAAATTCTACCCTTACGCTGTCCTGGGAATCAAGCTAATGACTATCCGTTGGATGAATATAAAGCATATCCGCCTTGGTGCTGCTGCTGGCCTGTTTAAGCATGGCGTTATCTGGCGAAACGATGTTTGTTCCAAAAACCAACAATCCCAGGGTGATGGTGACTAAGAAGAGAGAGCTGGCCACAATGAGGACCTTTGTTCTCTGGGAAAGGGTGTGGAATACATCCATGTTTTTGTTTTATTGATATTAGGACATTGTAACACTATTTTAATTAGACGTCAATGCTCTAGAAATGGCTTTCTGTTCAGGTAATAACGCGACAACTCTAGGTTTCCGCAAGTCAAAAGGTGAGCATGTACTCACCTACTATGCTACAATGCAGCCACTTAATTCAGCCAATGAAGCTCAATTCTACAGATCAAATCCTCCATCGCCAGTTCTCCGAATATGGCCTAAACGCTCGTGAGTGGATTCGCAAATGCGCTTTGTTATTGCCAGAAATCGACCGACGTCAGGTTTGGAAGAAAAAAGGCTTCTTCAGCATTTATGAATACGCCGCCAAATTGGCGGGGATGAGTCGGAGCAGTACAGAAGACGCTCTTCGCATTATGAAGAAGGTGGAAAACTACCCCGCATTACTCAGCCTTATAGAGAAGAAAGGATTGAATCGTGTACGTCCGATTTTAGGAATAGTGAACGAGGAAAACCAGCTTTTCTGGGCGGAAAAAGCTCAAGAAATGAGTAAAAATACCCTAGAAACCTACGTCAAGAATTACAGATTAGAATCCCGTACTAGTACGGCGCTTCAACCTGAAAAGTCAATCGTCACTTTTAACGTTAGCCCCGAGCTCGCCAAAAAATTAGAGGTCTTTAAAAAACGCGAAGATTTTGAACAGCTCTTAGACCAATTCATAGACAGTCTAGAAGAAAAAGCTCCCCAGCTTACTCCAGCAAAATCCCGCCACATACCAGCCGTCCTAAAACGTGAAGTAACGGCTCGCTCCAGCGGTCTCTGCGCCTATCCATCCTGTAACAAACCTGCCACCTCCTTTCATCATACGCAACGATTTGCGCTTGAAAAAGTCCACGACCCTCAGCGGCTTCAGGCCCTCTGTACGGCTCATGAGCGCCTGGCTCACCTGGGTCTTATTGAAAATGAAGAAAAGGCACCCACGGCGTGGCATATAAAGGAAAAAGCCGATCCATTTAACTTCAAAGCCTACGTCGACGGCTTTGTACGCCTTTACCGGCCGACCTAATTCAGGTATAATAATAAGATTAAAAACGCCCGCTATGAACCTAATTCTCCAAATCCTCAAAACGGTCCCGCTTTTCCAGAGCCTCACGGAAGAGGAGCATAAAAGCATCATCGACCATATCACGATGCAATATTTCCCGGCGCACTATGTGCTTTTTCAAACGGGCGTTCTTGGGAGCGCTATGTACATCATTAAATCGGGAATGGTGCGAATTTATGATGAGAAAGCGGATATTGCGAGCTTGGGCGAAGGAGATTTTTTTGGTGAAATGGCGCTTATAGAAGATCAGCCAAGAAATGCAAGCGCAGAAACCTTGTCAGACTGTGAAATCTTTGTTTTAAATAAAGAAGACTTCGCCAGCCTCCTCCAAAAGAGCCCGGACATTCTACGCAAAGTAAAAGAAGGCTACCAAACTCGTAAACAAGAAAACGCTCAATGATATTTCTGCACCTTATTATAGCCCATCTCCTCGGAGATTTCGTTTTTCAGTCGAACGACCTGATCCTAAAAAAATATAAAAGCTGGGTGGGCACTTTCCAGCACGTGTGCATCATTGGTATCTTCACCATTCTTTCGCTCTTTCCATACTGGCATCACAAGGAAACGTGGATCGTGATTGGGACGATTTTTGGAATCCACTTTACACAAGATTGTCTCAAGATTGCCTACGACATTCACTACAACCAAAAAAAGAGCACCAAGCCCTTCTTTGCAGACCAAATTTTGCACACCACACTCATTTTTCTTTTGAGTCCTTACCTCGCAAATCTAAGCGCTCTCAACTTGCCTGACTGGCTGAGCGGGCTCTATTTCTCTAAAGTCGCCGCCATCTATATTATGGGGGCCATTTTATTTTCCTACACCTACGACATCACGCTCTACCAATTCATCCGCCAAAAGAGCAAAGCTCCCCTCGAATTCACCGCAAACATTCCCGCTATGCTCAAACGCATTGGTGTTTTCACGGTTGTCTACGCAGGTGTTCTAGTCCTTGGAGGCGGTCTCATGTAGATCCATAGTCTTGGATTCTTCACGCGTCAGGTCCAGGAAAGTGAAAGTCCAAACGGTTGTTGTGAATACATGAAATACGCTCAGGAAGTAGGTGGCAAAATAGAGCACCACCAAACCAACAATCGCGCCAATGACGACTCCTATTTTTGCTAGGGTGATGCTGGTAAAAAAGAATATCGGTGCCAGCACTAGCGCGGGTACCAACAGGGCTACAAAAATATTCAAAACCACACGGAGCACAATCACCGCCATGAGTAGCAGCATGAATAAAGTGTGATGCCACTGGCGAATCACCAGTCCGCCACTTTTTAGTATGCTGTTCAGCACGCCTTCGTTATCAATCACAATGTAATACTCCGAGTAAGTGAAGAGCAGCGTTCCTATAAGTCCTACGACTAAAACCAACAGAAAAATCCAGCCAAAAACCTTAAACGGTTCGGGGCCAAAAATACGGAACGCAAAGGACGCCTCGGTAAAAATCCCGATAAGGCTAAAAGTTTTTATAAAGGTGTGGTATTCAAAAAGTTGTAAAAAACGGGTAAAGCCAAGGCTGATACCGCGTGCAACCGAAAGCTCTTCACCGGCACGGATGCGGGCAACCAATTGAATCAAGGCACTTTGGCTAAACACGGGCAAAAGCAGGTACGCGGCTCCGATTAACGCCACCATGATCACGCCAAAAGTCCCGAGCGCCGGCTGGTTTTTAAACAATTCCACGACGGCATCGGCAATTTTTGAAAGCAAATGCGCTTCAGTGGCCGCAGGGCGAATATAGGGAGAGGTCCACAGGGATACCGCTTGATAGCAAATATAAACCATGCTCACCAAAAAAGTCAGCAGCGCGGGAATGTAGGCGAACCACCATATAAGTTTCTTATTCTCTTGGGTCAAAGCCCAAGCTTCGCGAATAATGGCGCGGTATTTCATGCGGGCAGTATAGTCTTTGAAGTTCTATTGGCTCAAGCTGACTTTAGTTGCATAATTCCCGTATGCAAAGATCTCAAACTTTAGAGAAACTCACCTGGATAGACGTAGAAGATCCCGATACGGAAACGCTACTTGCCTTAAAGGAAAAATACGGCTTCCACGAGCTGGATATCGAAGATTGTCTCTCCGAAAATCAGCGCTCAAAAGTGGACGAATACACCGATTATATTTTCACGATTTTGCATATTCCTTTCTATGACAAGCGCCGTCAGCGCATCATAGGGGAGGAAGTGGACATCTTTATAAAAGCCAATTTGCTCATTACCGTACACTGGGGAGGGCTCAAGCCTTTGAACGATTTTTACGACCGCGTGGAAAAAAGCCTCGTGGAGCGGAAAAAAATAATGGGACATTCCAGCGGGTATCTTTTATATGAAATTACCGATCACCTCTTCGGTAGCCTTTTCCCGCTTCTGGATAACATCGAAGTGAGTGTGACCAGTTTAGAGCAAGGGGCTTTCGTGGGAGCTCAGCGCGACATGTTGAAGGATATTTTAAACACTAAGAAAAACATCATTGCCTTTAGGCGTGTGATGGCTCCGCTCCGCACCGTGATGGCACAGCTGGAACATAAAAATAAAAAGTTCCTCCCGGACAGTTTGGAAGTATACTTTGACGATGTGCTAGATAAGGTAGAAAAAATCTGGAGCAATTTAGAAAACCTCAAGGAATTGATCGAATCGCTACAAGACACCAATGAGTCCATCATTTCGCACACCACCAACAACGTGATCAAAACGCTCACCATTTTTTCCGTAGTGATGTTGCCGCTCAACTTGATGGCGGGGATGTACGGAATGAACG
>CAYHHJ010000014.1:0-12461 GCA_964356405.1 uncultured Candidatus Peribacteria bacterium
ACGGTTATCAATGAGGGTGGAATCGAATATACGCGTGAACTCACGTTTAAGTCGGTTACGGATATGGCTGAAGCGGTGGAAGTCACGGCCACGGTGAGCTGGGAGGAGCGTGGTATAACGCGTAGTGTGGATTTATCTACTTACTTAAGCGATTGGAAATGAAAAAGCCCGCATTTACACTCCTGGAAATGATCATCGCCATCACGGTCTTCACTATTTTTATTGGGTTCTCTATTTCTACGTACTTGATGTTCCACCGTGCCGATCAGGAAGCCTTGGCGCTTCGCAGCCTGATGCTGGAAACGCAGGGGACACTGGATTTTATAACGGATGCTGTGAAAGAAAACGCCATTGATTATGCGTATTACAATGAGGACACTACGTTTGATATTTTGAGTGGCGTGCGCAGCAATTTGTTTGCCAATTTTGACTTTGGAAATTCTCATACGATCAACGACTCTACGCTGGCGCTCCGCAGCCCTGACGGGAAAACGGAAACTGTTTTCATTTGGGACGAAGACGCGGAAACGCTGAGTTTGTTCACCATTGATGAAGACGGAACGGAAAGTGTGCCGGTCTTTCTGCACAGCGAAACCACTAGCGTGCCTTATGTGAACTTTCGTATTTTCCCGGATGAAAATCCCTACGATGACGCGACGAACGATGCGATTCAATACCAGCCAACAGTACAAATAAAAGTCACATTCTCCATGCCCGGACGCATTCAAGAGGAAGTCACGGTGGATTTCCAAACTTCTATAACCAGCCGATTCTACCAATGAAACACCGAGCTTCAGCGCTGCTTCTTTCCTTCTTCATGATGACCATGCTGATTTTGGTGGCGATTTCGGTGAGCATTTTGGTGATTCGGGACGTTTCAACGGTGCGCACCATTGTGGGAGGTACCAAGGCTTTGTACGGGGCAGAGGGCATGAGCGAGCTGGGACTCTATGCCGTGAAGGAAAATTTGCCGGGTTATGAACCGAGCTACACCGATTACACTTTGAGTAATTCAGTTTTGGCGTCGGCGGATTTGAACGCACGAGCTGAGTCCGTGCCGTGTGAAGGGCAAGATAGCGATGGATGGGGAGTGCTTTCGCCCAATGAGTCCATTCAGCTCGCGCTCTTTGCGCAGACCAATGACAATGGGGATTTTTTGAAAAATACATCCTTTGCTGTGGATTTTTATGTGGGGGATGAGGAAGGCAATTCCCTCTACACGGACATGACGCAATTCCTCAATCAGCAGGATATTTTGCGCTGGAAAATTTTGGGACTTTATAACGAACATACCGAGGCGATTTCCGAATACATTCCTCTGGATATCACCAATACTCGCACCTCGCGTGACAACCCTTCCTCCTTTGGGCCTGGGGTGGATGGCACGGTTCCCGAAGGCTACAAGTACGCCAAGTTTTATGATTCCGGTAAGCCTTCGCACTTTTACCCTGCTTACGCCATTGGCACTTTTTTGGCCGATCATGACTATAGCTACTTGGTGCTCACCAACATTATTCAAGGTTACGACGATGCCTACATTTACTACCGTTTGCGTTGGACGGGCGGATCCAGTTCTGCGAATACCGAACTGGACGAGGTGGTGTGTGAATACACGGAAATCAGCAGCGTGGGAGATGTAGAAAATGGCAGTGCTCGCCAACTTTTAAAGACGCTTATCCGAGAAGGTGAGAACCTACCGGTCTTCGACTTTGTGCTTTATCACACGGCGGATGACGATGACGAAGCAAGCACAGGCCTGGGATTGGGAGGACAGGTCACGGACTTTCCTTTTGCGGAGATCTTTAATCCGTAGTGCGAATCCTATGAATACTATTGTTCTCCGCAAGCAAAACCAGCTCCCGCAAGACTTACAGAAACTCCTGGGTAAAGACTTTTTGCCGAGTTCCAAGGTCTGGTATCTTCCTAATTCATTTCGTCCACAGAGCTTGGCGAGAGTGGCTTTTAATGTTTTCCTGTCGATTTTTGTTGGAGCGTCACTTTTCCTTCTAATCGAAATCTATTTCACTCTCACCGGGGCGGCACAAAACAATGAAGGTCTGGTTATTTCTGCAATGATGTTTCTTTTTGCAGGCCTCATGCAAGGAATCCTCTATTGGTACCTTAGGAGAATGAGAAAACTCACGGCTGCACTAGCTGCGGGAGAAGTGCGTTTTGGCCTGTGGATCACGCCTTCGCACCTCCTGCACAAAGACATGGAGGGTTTGCAGTGTGTGGAAAAACACGAGATCGAGTCTTCCAAGATTTATTATAGTGGCCGACCGCGTGTGGACATGGTGGTTTTGACGCTGAGAAACAAGCAAAAAATTTATATTGTGTCCGATTGGCTCGTGGGTTATTACCGAAAAGTGGAACTTCTAAAGATGCAGATTGATGAACATCTGCTATAGTATGGCCACTTTATGAACAAATTCTATCTTACCAATGCGATTGCTTACGTAAACGCGGGTCCGCATATGGGGCACGCACTGGAGGCAGTTCAAGGGGATGCGCTGACGCGGTACCACCGTATGATTGGTGACGATGTGCGGTTTTTGGTGGGAACGGATGAGCATGGCAGCAAGATTCAGCAAGTGGCTAAGGAAAAGGGCATAGAACCGCAGGAACTGGCAGATATGAATAGCGAACTTTTTCAGGCTTTTCACAAAAAGGTGAACGCCGCGAACGATGATTTTGTTCGTACCACGAGTGAACGTCATAAGGTGGCTGCGCAAAAGATGTGGCGCGCTTTGGATGTAGCTGGAAAATTTTATGACAAGGAATACGAAGGTAAGTACTGCACGGGTTGTGAGGCTTTTATTTTGGATAAGGATTTGGTGGACGGGAAATGCAGCATTCACCTCCGTGAACCGCAGGTTTTGAAGGAGAAAAACATCTTTTTTAAGCTTTCCGATTATTCCGATGCCATTAAAGAAAAAGTGAAGAGCGGGGAGCTTTTGATTCGCCCGCAATCTCGTCGGAATGAATTTTTGTCGCTCTTGGAAGAAGGTTTGCAAGATGTGAGCTTTTCACGTCCCAAGAAAACCATGTCGTGGGGAATCGATGTGCCTGGGCACGACGACCAAGTGATGTATGTGTGGTGTGATGCGCTCACGAATTATATTTCTGCCATTGGCTACGCCGACGATGAAGCGATGTTTGAAAAATGGTGGCCGGCGGATGCGCACCTCATTGGGAAAGACATCATTCGTTTTCACTGTGGAATTTGGATTGGGATGCTGATGGCGGCCGGCCTGCCGCTGCCCAAGGCGGTGTATGTGCACGGATTTATTACCAGTGAAGGACAAAAGATGAGCAAATCACTCGGCAACGTGGTCGACCCTATGACCCTGCTGGACGAGTGGGGAGTGGACCCGGTTCGTTACTATTTGCTGCGTGAAATTCCTACGGACGAAGACGGAGATTTTTCACGAGAACGCTTTGCGATTGTGTACAAAGATGAACTTCAAAACACCATTGGAAACTTGCTGCGCCGCAGCGTGACCCTCTCGGTTAAAAACTTTGAAAGCCGCCGACCTGTGGGTGATGGGGCTTTAAACGAAGCTATTGAGAAAGCGTGGAAAGGCTACCACGAAGGGTTCACTACGTTTGATGTAAAGAGCGCTCTTGAATCCATGATTGTGCTCGCACGTGAGGGAAATTTATATGTGGATCAGCAAAAACCTTGGGAACTGGCTAAGACTGATTTAGTGCGACTTGAAGTGGTGATGGGGAATTTGATGGATCTCTGTAAGGCGCTGGGCGAAATGCTAGTGCCTGTTATCCCTGAAGGAGCTCAGAAAATCCTAGATCAAGTGGGTGGGGAGACGATTGTTTTGGGAGACGCTTTGTTCCCACGCAAAGAGGAATAAAAAAAGAGGAGACTTTTTACGGCCTCCTCTTTTAGTTTTAACAGGAAAACTCTCCGCTTCGCGTCGAGTGTTACTCTGATACCATTGCTTCTGCGAGGTCTGCTGCGCTCACTCCGCTAGCGGTGAGGGCTTCAGCACAAGTGGCTTCGAGGTGGGTGCGAGCAGCCTCAGAAACTTCGTTGAGTTCTTCGGTTCCGCGGATTGCTTTGATGTAGTCATCGATTTCTTCAGGATCGTTGTAACCGTACTTGGTCATGATGTCACCAGTCATGGTTTCGATGTTTTCAAGAGCAACGGCTTCGTCAAAAAGGAGACAAGCGGTTTCAGCCATAGCTTTTCCGGTGTCCTCAGCTTTGTTGCCGGATCCTCCGCAGGCGGTTAAAAACAACGCTCCCGTAAGGAAACTGGCGAGTAAAGGCTTGAACATGCTTTTAAGGTTAGAGATAAAGGCGTGTGCGGAGAGACTACGCTTAAACGGCTGATTCGTCCACCTGGAGTATGATCTGCAAAATACCTTGAACGATGGCGTAGGAAAGCAGCACCACGAGTAGTCCAACCAGGGACCAAAAGATTCCTCGTTTCCCTTTTTCGATGCGCTCATCCTTACCAAAGGCAAAGATGTAATTGAGTCCGGCGATGATCAAGAAAATGATGGTGAGGGCGCCCACAAAGAGCAGTGCTTGGCTCACCAAGTTTCCCACAAACATAATGAGAGTCTGAGTCGCGGCGGTTTCGGGGTGATCGTTGTCCACGGCATCTTCGGCATCAAAAGTGGGGAGGTTGTTTGGACGCAGATTGTCGTCCAATTGAATCGCAGCAAAGGCGCTGTCCACGCAGAACGAAAACAGCATGGCGGCCAAAACGGTGAGGAAAAGTTTTTTAATTATTGTTCGCATCTTCAGTGTTGGTAAATACTTCGTCGCCGGTTGAATCCTCATCGTCGGTGAGGTTGAGGGTGGCGATACCGTAGACAATGGCGTAACCCAGCGAGAGCAGGGCTAAAGAAACGGCTGAGTAAATAATTATACTCTTGGCTTTGGTAACGGCTTCTTCGTTTCCACGGCCAATCACTAGCAGTACGCCTCCGTACATGAAGGCGATGAAAATGAGAAAGGCGGTTACGTACATCACATTGGTGATGACGGCGGGCACAATTTCACCTAAAAAGTCTCCACCTGGGAGCGAAACGCGTCCGTCGGGATCTTGATCTTCTATGATTTCTTGCTGACTAGGCAGCAGAATGTTTATATCGTCTTCTATGTCCACGGCATACGCACTAGGGATACTGAAAAAGGCGGTGTCTTTATCGCCGTCGTCTTCGTTGGGGAGGGCAATAGAAACCACCACAGAAACAATTCCGTAGGCAAGAATGGAGACGAGGAATCCAAAAATTCCATAGCGCAGATTGGTTTTGGCGCGATTGATTTTATCTTCATTTCCATAGGCGGTGAGCATTTCGATGGAAGCAATTAAAATTCCAATAAAAGTGGCGATTCCTAGAATACCGATAATAATATTGATGGCTCGGGGAATGGTCTCGTTGAGGATGTAATTTTGAGTGTCGTACCCATTGCCGCCGGTATCGGGGGCAGGCAGGAAGTCGGGCACGGGAATGCCGGGCCGAACCACGGCTCCTTCGGGAGAAGCATCGTCTGTGTTCACGGTGTCCGAATCGGGCACCGTGTCGGTTGATGAGTCTGCAGCGAATGCCGCTGGTGCACTCAAGCTGAGTAGACTAGAGGCTAGTGCGAGTCCGAAAAATAGTTTGCTTAGTTTTTTCATCCGAAAAAGTCTGGATTTATGGTGTACAAAATGAGTCCGGAAAGGAAGAGCAAAACGATTCCGGAGAGGCATTGAAGGATTTTATTTTTTGCATCGGAAATATCACCGCTCACCCCGGAAACGGAAATCTTTATTCCCTGGAAAATCATGGTAGAAACCGCCACGCTTCCTACTGCAAAGGCCCCAAAATAGAAGATTTGTTTCACCATGAGTTTCACGATGCTAATACCGCTATCTCCAATCACCCATTGGCGCTTTTCACAGTTCGCTGCAAAACCGTTACACTCATCATAAGTTGCTGTATAGATAGTTCTTGTATCATCACAACTTTTGAATTTATAACTTGAATCCTCAGTGTACGCGGCACAACATAGTCCTGCGTAGAGGGTTATAATTTTGTTATTATCATCTAATTTGGTGTTGGGCGCTACGATTTCGGTTATTTCAGTGACAACTAGACCGTCCGCGCTGCAATCTCCTAGTTCGTAAAGTCCCGTGTAATAATTCGGCTCACCACAGGTGGAAAGCTCATAAGCATTTGCCATTGCAGCGCTTTGTTCGGCATTTATAACTTGATATTCTTTATCTTTAGCGGTTCTGTCGTCCCCAGGTGAATAGATGAATATTTCTCCAAAGGGACATATTGCACTAACTCCCGGCGTTGCATTTGTATTCTCATCTTCGGGGTTGGTTGTGGAGGTGCTTGAACTACTCGAACTGCTACTTGAGCTACTACTATCTGTGGCATCTGCATTTGTGGCGTCTGCATTTGTGGAGTCTGCATCTGAGGAGCTGGAGCTGCTATTTTCTGTGTCAGCGTTTGCAGCGGCCTCATCTGCCAACACAATAAAAGGCATCCAAAAAGTGACGAGGTAGGTGGCGAGGACGAGGGCGAGGAGTTTGCGCATTTTTTGGCGTTAGACCGTTAGTAAAAGAAAGACTGAATGAAGGCGGTGATGAAGTAGGCCAAGAAAGCCACACACATTCCAGTAATAGATTGGAGGAGTATGCCTTTGGCGCGGTCGAGTTTACCTTCGTCTCCACCGGCGGTGATCATCATTACACCCCCAATCATGATGGTGACGAAGGTGAAGGTTCCGATGAGCAGCGTGAGGACATTGATGATGCGTAGAATAATGGCGGCGGCCACGGACGTATTTTTTTCGTCGGCATCCTCCAAAATGTTCTCGTAAAGAGTGGTGGTGGAGGAGGTTTCGTTATCCTCAGTATCCAGATCCAAAATCTCGGAAACATCGAAGCCGCTATAGCCATTTTCGGCAAGGGCAAGCGGTGTTTGGAGTAGTCCACAAGCAGCAAGGACAAAGGCCGCGGTGGCGAGAAATTTTTTCATTTTAGGCGGGGACAGGAGGCTCGGCTTCGCCGAGTGGTGTTTTCAATGTTTATTATACCTGATTTTCAGCTTTTCTTCAACCTGGAGAACCGGGCGGCCGTAGCGTTCTTGGGAGCGTTGTTTGAGCTGGGCGGCGTTTGGGTTGGCGGTGAAAGTGGGTTTTTGCACGTCCATGCGGAAAAGTGGTAGCGGACTTTGGTGGTGGAGCAGCTTGGCGTAGGCCTGGAAAGGGGCGAGTTGAGTGAGGTCCTCTTCGATAAGGCCCAGTGAGGGCGCTAGGATTTGCGCGTCGGCATAACTGGTGCGGAAACAGAGCAGCGAGCCGGCGTTGCCCAGCACGGCATCTTGAATTTCGGGCGGGAGTTGGGTGAGGTATTGGTTGGCGAGCGTGAGTGCGAGGCCGTATTTGCGGGATTCGGCCAGCATGCTGAGTAGCGTTTTGGTGGTGAAGTTTTGAAACTCATCTACGGTGAGGCACACGGTTTGGCGCTCTTCGGGGGGCAGTTCCGCGCGGCGAAGCAGGGTGGATTGAATCATGGAAATAAAAATCATGCCGAGCATATGGCTGCAGTCTTCGCCGAGTTTGCCTTTGGAGAGTGAGATGAGGACGATTTTGTTTTCTGCAAAAGCGCTTTCGAAGGAGAATTTACTGCGGGGTTGGCCAAAAATATTGCGCAGCAGAGGGAGCGTGAGCAGAGGACCCACTTTGTTGAGAATAGGTGCGATGTGTTCCTGCCGAGTTTTTAAATCCTGCGCCAAAAATTCCTGTTCAAAAAAACGGTGGAGCTCAAAGTCCTGCGTGGAGTCGAGGAGATGTTGGCAGAAGGAAGGGTTGGTCAGTAGGCGCGGCAAATCCAGCAGGGTGGTGTTGGGCGCGAGCGTGAGAAGGAGGAGTGCGTTTCTTAAAATGTATTCCAGGCGGGGACCCCAACTACCCTTGGCCAGCACTTCGAACATTTCCACCAGTGCGGAGGTTTTTAGATTCGCGTTTTCACCGGGACGGAGTTCCAGCGGGTTGAGAGCCAGTGGGAAGTCGGTGAGGCTGGGGTCGAGGATTATTAGATCTTTGTGACGCTCTGGTGGAGTGAGGCGGAGAGCGTCTTCAATCAGGTCGCCGTGGGGGTCTATGAGTACAGCGGCGCGGTTTTCTTTGCAATCTTCCTGGAAAAAATTCAGTAGCACGGTGGATTTTCCCATGCCGGTTTTACCCACGAGGTAGAGGTGACGTTTGCGATCTTCTTCACTGAGGGCGGCGTTGGCGGGTGCCGGCAGATAGGCGGTGGGTTCGGTGTGGAGGGACGCGGCTTGTTCCTTGGCGCTGGGTAGCGAAAGCAGGCTGGCCAGTTCTTCGGCGCTAAAAAGCAGCGGGCTGGGCTTGCGGCTGAGGCTGAGTTCGCCCAGGTAGGGAAGCGTGAAGCCGTGAATGAAATCGCTGAAAGGATGGCTGAGTGTGATGGTGCATTTAAAGAGGGGGCGGGAGAGTTTGTCGAGCACGGCGCGACGGGGATCTTCGCGTTCATGTTGCGATTCGATTTGTTCCTGCGGCGGGGCCTTGAGCGGCGTGTGCAGCAGGGATTTTCGAAGAAGCGGTCCGAGGAAGCGGCGCAGTTTGAGGCTGAACCAGGCTTTGCTTTCCCACTGGTCGAAGCGCCTTTCAGGTTCAAAGTAGGGCTTCTTGGCTTTTTTGAGTATGCGTTCGCGTTTGCGGTCGGAGAGCGGAGTGAAATGAAAATGAAGGAAGGCGCCGGGTGTTTTGGCGAGGCGTGGAAGCAGGTTGTCGAGCGGGGCGATGTGTGTTTTTTGAACGCGATCTTCGAATTGGGCATAGCGCTTGATGGGCAGGAGGGGGCCTTTGTGCTGACGGACGAAGTGGCGGGCAGGCGGGGTGGTTGCGGTAGTGGATATCAAGCGACTGCCTAGGAGATGTGGGCTAAGGTCTTCACTGCACAGGAGCTCCACTTTGCCGTCCTTTTCGCGAATGAAAAAGTCGATGGGGTGAGGATGTTTTTGCAGCGTGTGTAGCCAGTGCTCAAGTAGGCGGGGGGAATATTCGCGCGTTTCGCAGAGCCGGAGTTCATAAAGAGAGTGCATTCTTTAATGCTAGGCCCGGTGGTGGGATTTGGGAAATCGCGGCGGCGGCTTTGATCTGGAAAATCGCGTTGTTGGAAGGCTGACAACAGGGGTAGATTGCTTTTCTCTATAAATATGTTATTATTACCAATATGGTATTTAACTTCTTATTATGACAGACAAGGAACACAAAAATGTACTGGTTGAGATTGTTGATACTGGACTCATGATAGGTGAAGGTATAGGTCATGCTGTTGGGAGTACGGTCAAAGAGTTGAGAGAAGGAAAGGTGACTCCGACGGAAGTTCTTACTGATTTGGCACATGGAGAGGTAAAGATTTTCAGAGTTACAAGTCAAATTGCTCAGGAAGCTGCTAGGGTTATGCGAGGCGAGGTCAAAACTCTTGTAGATCAGCGCGGCAATCATCCTGATATAGGATTGGTGATTAGAAGTGTCGGTGGAGTTATGAGATTTTTAACTGGAGCTGTAGACGGTTTAGGTATTTTAACAGGCTGGACGGGGTCTGCTCTCGAGTCAGCTTTTTCAGCGCTAGGTGTAAAGCCAGAAGAAAAGAAAGAATAATTCAGAGGGTGGCCTTATTTAAGATCCCAAAAAGTGGCGACGTTAAACCGCCACTTTTCTTTTTGTCGTCCAGTCAAAAGGTGAGTGTGCACTCACCTACTATGTTAAAGTGTGTTTAGCCACTGCCATGGACTTACTAACTTTTTAATCTATGGCAAAACTTACTGTGGCCGAACAGGCCCTCCATCAGCAATTTTCAGAATACGGGCGAAGCGCTCGAGAGTGGATGCGGAAATGCGAACTTCTTCTTCCAGAAATTGAACGGCGCGCTATTTGGCGAAAGAAAAAATTCTCCAGTATTTATGAATACGCAGCCAAGCTGGCTGGAATGAATAAGGTGCGTGTGGATGATTCGCTTCGAATCTATAAGAAGATTGAAGACAAGCCCTCACTTTTAGCAGTTGCCGAACGGAAGGGTCTTCAAAGTGTGCGTCCTGTTGCGACCATTGCCACTTTGGAAGATCAAGATTTCTGGGCAGAAAAAGTTGCTGGAATGAGCAAGATTGCACTGCAAACCTATGTGCATGATTACAGATTAGAATCTTGTTCTAGAACAGAGTCTCAACCTGTAACTCTGCAAATGGAATTGGAGCCGGAAATTGCTGCAAAACTAGAAAAACTGAAGGGTCTGGGAACGTGGAATGACTTAATGAAAAAGTTATTGGCCGGTGCGACGGTTCCCGAGGCGGTGCGCACTAGTTCTCGCCATATTCCAGTGGCGATCCAGCGACATGTTGAAGAGCGTACGAGTGGACTTTGTGCGTATCCCAATTGTAAAAGACCAGCCACGTCACTGCATCACACCCAAAGATGGGCGCTTGAAAATGTGCACGACCCGGCACGGTTGCAGGCTTTATGCACGGCGCATGAACGAATTGCCCATTTGGGGCTGATTGAAAATGAAGAACAGGCGGCAGAAACCTGGCGGCTTCGCAAAGAGCCTGATCGAGCTGATCCGAAATTTTATGTGGATACGCTGGTTAAGCTTTATAGATCGCCTTAGGGTCGAAGTAGGTTTTGGAATTGGCAGTCAGGGCGAGTTTGCCGGAGCGGAGTTTTTCTACGATTTCGTAGAGGATTTTGCGGGCTTCGTCGAGCGTGTTGATTTGAACGACTTGGGCGCGGTATTCGCTGGCGCCGTCGAAGCCGCGGAGCAGTTGCACAAAGTGTTTGCGCATTTCTTTGATTCCGCGCTCTTCGCCTTTGGATTCCACGCAAAGTTCCGCGTGGCGCAAATACGTCGGCATTTTTTCTTCAAAGCTTTGGGGCGGGGTGTAGTCTTCGCCATTAAAGGCAGCGGCGATTTCCGCCATGAGCCAGGGATTTCCCATGGTTCCGCGGCCCACCATCACGCCGTCCAGATTTCCGAGTTTTTCCAGGGCATCGGCCACGCTTTTAATATCTCCGTTCCCAATCACCGGTATGCCCACGTTCCGTTTTACTTCATAAATGGGTTCCCAGTCCGCGCGGCCCATGTACATCTGCTTTGCCGTGCGTCCGTGAATGCTCAAAAGTTGGGCTCCCGCGCTTTCCATATCCTTACAAAATTGCACGAACCAAGGTAGGTCCAGTTTGTCGGACCCAATGCGGGTTTTTACGGACACCGGAAGGCGTGTAGCCTTCGCTACGGCTTCTATAATTTCAAAGGCTTTGCAGGGATTTTTTAATAGGGCAGAGCCATGATCGCTGCTCACCACTTTTTTGGCGGGGCAACCCATGTTGATGTCGATGGCGTCGATGCCCATGGCCTCGATTCGTTTCGCAGCCTCTGCAAAATTCGCCGGCTTCTTTCCAAAAATCTGCGCCACCAGCGGGCGTTCTTCGTCAGGGTTAAAATCCAACTGCTTCAAGGTCATTTTGCTGTCGTACACAATGCCGTCGGCGCTGGTGAATTCGGTAAAACAAATCACGCGCGGCTCGATTCCTTTAATCAGCTGACGGTAAGCGGTGTCCGTGTAGCCGGCCATGGGGGCCAGCGCCAGGATCGGTCGTTTTGGGTCTTTCCAGGAAAACATTTTAGTTGTTGTCGGGGTTCACTTTAGGTTCTTCACCATCGTCGTTTGGACCCTTCCCAACACTTTCTACGTCGTCTTCGTCACCGCCAATGAAGGTTACATTGTCCTCAGCATAGTCACGGAAATCAGGGTAGTTTTTGATGGTGGCACCTTGAGCCCAGGGAGTCCCAAAGCCTTTGTCGTCTTCAAAGAGGGCGGATAAAATGTATACGGAATTTTCACCACCCACTCCTGCATACACCGCGTAGATATAACCAAAAGCTTGGCCGGCCTTGTCGATTTCGCCTTGGCGAGGATCAGAAGGAATTTTGGTGAATTCGTCGCTCTTGGCGAGCACGGACTCGATTTTTGTGAGAGAAGGATACTCACCATTTTCAATTCGGTAAGCCTCGATTACTTTCACCATTTTTTGGAGATCGTCGATTCGTTGATCGTTTTCTTCCAAATACGTTCGGTCTTCTACGATTTCTTCGTCGTTCAGTACCTCTTGGATTTCGTTTTCACGGTCACGGTTGGCGAGCCACCAGATGGCGCCTCCGCCGATTAAAACCACTAAAACGGCCGGAATCAACATGGCCAAAAAGAGTTTTCGCTTTTCAAAATGATCTTCTTCGGGCTCTTCCTCGGGTGGAAGTTCAAAAGTAGAAGCAGCTGGGTGCATGGGCGCCTCTTCCACTTGCAGGGTGGGCATCGCAGGTTCAGGTTTTGGTTCGGGCATAGGCTCGGACTTCGGCATCGGTTCACCTTTTACATTCGCGAGGCGGCGTTCTTCGGCCATTTTCATGAGGGCA
>CAYHHJ010000015.1:0-12111 GCA_964356405.1 uncultured Candidatus Peribacteria bacterium
ACCGGATGGACGAACGCAATCCAGTCACCTGAATAATCTAGCATGAGAGAAAGAACGCCTAAGAGGTAGGCCAGTACGGCAACACACCAAGAGACGGGATTTTCTTTTGCACGTCCGCTCAAGAGACCAGCAACCGTTGGAATAAAAGATATTACGTAGATAGTCTGTAAAAGCAGATTCGCTATGCGGTCATCAGACGTTATCTGCCAAAAAATTCCCACGCCCACGGCCAGCAAAAAACACAGAATTTCCACCGCGCTCACTTTAGAAAATTTCCCTTTCCATAGGG
Source organism: uncultured Candidatus Peribacteria bacterium (assembly GCA_964356405.1). GTDB lineage: Bacteria > Patescibacteriota > Gracilibacteria > UBA1369 > 2-02-FULL-48-14 > 2-02-FULL-48-14. Next base: position 290 of record CAYHHJ010000015.1, read on the forward strand.
CATAGCTGAAAACAGTAATTACACAAAGCGCTTCAACAATCACCAAAAAACTCTGCCAAAAATTGCCCTCTACTACCGTGAAATAGGTAATGGCATTGATCAGTCCCGCCACCAGCCAGATGGCCCATGACGAAGGATTCGGGTTAGACTGACCCTTCAACGCCTGCTTAAAATAAAGGACGTAGGCTACCAGAAGCATCAGTCCAGAGAGTCCGCCAAGAAGTTGTGAGAGGTTCATTAGTTTAAGTTTAACAGATTCCAGTTTTCCTTATATTTTTCCAACCAACCAGCACTGTATTTCTTGATAGTTGGATGATCCACCTTAATGGTTTTTGAATAGTCAGGAAGCAGCCGTCTCATTTCAGTTGGATTATGAGCCTGGCCTTTTTGCCCTGTAGCATTTAGCCAAATTTGATGTGTCTCATAAAGCGCTTCCGCCACTACCTTGCTTGGTAAAACGTAAACAGTTGGTGGAGTGCTAAGTTCATTCGGAAGATCTAAAAAACAGTAAAACAAATTTTCTTCTTTCATTTGCTCATGTTTTTCTTTCATATGCCAACCACTATCTGAACCTTTCTGCAGCCGAGTCTTCACCTGGATCGCTACAGACCTTTTCGTTTCCACATCCGTCACAATAATATCCGCATTTGGAGCGCCCGCCGGAGCCAACCCAGCAATATATCCCAGTCCCAAAAGCCTAAACATCAAATAATGTTCTCCCGCTGCTCCCGTTAATGTAGTTTTGCTGATGGACATTATTAGCTTAAATATTTAAGGAATATTAGTCGTTTCACGAGTATCTGATAAACAAAGTATATATTATCCCAGTCCATGCCAGTCCAATCGTCTGGTTTGAATGATCCATCCAGGACTTTCTTCAGATCTGTAGTGTACTCAGACTGGCCTCCGTAAAGACTACCACTCCTTAGTTCCTCCATAGTTTTCTGCCAGGTATCCATGTGCTCTGAGCGGTGGATGTACCCAACTCTAGCCGACCAATTTAACGTATTTTTTATTTTGATTGCGAAGTTTATTTCCTCATCATCTAGCATGCCAAGCTCCTTTAGCTTTCGTGTGAGAAATAGTCTCCACTCTTCTGTTAAGTGAGGCTTCCCACAAGCCATTTCTTTTTGCTCTGGCGTGCCAGATATTGTTTCAAATATGGTTTGAAGCTGTGAAATCTTTTGAAAGACATTGTTGTAAAATTTGGGTTTAGATCCAACTGTATAGAGGTAAAGATCGATTACGTTTCTAAAGCCGTCGTCTGCGGTATATTTTTCCGAAAACTGATTGTAGAACTTTTTGAAGTTAATTTTTACCGGTAGATCTGTATAAAAAAAGTCTATTTCATCGAAATTAATTTCGCAGGCCCCATGGCCTTCGTACTTTTTAATAACTGTAGAGAGCTCCACTTCGTCTTCGGTAGAGCATTTGGGATTATCAGGAAGCGAAAAGAAATAGTAAGCATCGGTTCTTAGGAGTAAAAATTGATAACAAAATACAAAAAGTTGAGCTTCAGAGGCGATCTCTTTCAATTGTTTTTCGGAAACAAGGACCACCCTGCACTCGTTCACTCGTAGAGCACCTTTCTCTTCAGTTGCAGGAACAATGTGAAAGCTTCCTAGTAACAAAGTAGTTTCCGGTTGATAGGTGGCCCCTTCTATGACAATAGATGTAAACATCATAAACCCAGCGATTAAATTTTGGTGAGGTGGATGGCCAATTACTTTCCCAACTCAAACCCATCTCCCTTAATCGTAATACCCAGCGGTTTCACAACCACTTCCCGCGCCTCCGCTGCTTCCACCTGTCCAGCCACACAAGCTTTCAAACCACATTCGCCCGCCACTTCAACAACGCGAGCAGCTTCTTCCGCCGTGTGTACATAAATCGCCAAACCAACTCCATAATTGAAAGTCTTGAGCATCACTTCCTTCGAAAACCCCGCCGCCGATTCAACAAACGTAAACACCTCCGGCACGGGCAGCATTTCCTCAATCACATAGCGGAACGCCTGTTTTGGCCGCATGAGTTTCTGCCATCCGTGTCCGGTAATAGGCTCCACATTAGAAGGGCGCACACCGCCCGCCATCAACTTTTGAATGAGGCCCGTGTACAAGTGTCCCGGTTGATTGATCGCTTCCCAGTATTCCACCCCGCTCGCCAACCGAGTTCTATATCCTTCTGGCAACTTCGTCGCCAAGTCCCTTAATGTAGTGAATCCGTTCTCATGAGGTCCACTGCTCTCCACAAATACAATAAAATCTCCCGCGCGCATCTCCCCAGAATCCACTGGCTTAAGCCCAGCCGGCACCACTCCCCAAAGCGCGCCTGCAATGTCCAAAGCGCCTTCCAAAAACTTGCCCTTCAACTGCGGCGTTTCTCCTGAGAAATAGACACATCCCACCTGTCTACATCCCTCCACAAATCCATCCAAAAATCCGCTCATAAATTCGTCCGTAAAAACCCTCTCAGGCAATGCACTAGGCAGGTACAAAGAAATCAAAACCGTCTGCATTCCGCTGGAAGCGGCGTCGTTCGTAAGCGTCGACATAGTCTTTCCGCCAATGTTCTTCCAAAATCGCACCAATTCTTCCGACGTCAAATCGTCTGGTCGCGCATCATCCGCCGTTCCCAAACCTTCCGGCAAGAGCGTCATGTACAAAGCCTCCGCGCCAGCAAACGGTTTCAAATCCAAAGCAAACACATTCGCGCTGCTGCCAAAACCGCCCGGCATCTTGCCAAAGCCACTCGCAAAACCAGCGGTCTTCTTGCTCGCCTCAATAAACGCATTTTTGGCTTTATCTAGAGCGGTGTAATCAATACGATCAACCATTTTTCTTCGGTGGGTTTACTTGAAAGAAATCACAAATCGCCTTTTGGGTTCCAAAAGCCACACGGGATTCCTTGCACTCGGGGCAGCTGTATTCGTACTTGCTTCCCTTCTTCTCCGGCTGATCCACCAACTTTTTGCAGCTCCTACAGTAAAATAAGATAGGATTTTCAGCGGCAACTACTTCTTCAGTTTCAGTCATTTTTATTGGTTATCGTCACGATTAGCACGTCCGTAGGCGCTGCCACTTCCGCTGCCCCACAAATTGTTGCGGGCCGTAGAGCTGTAACGTCCTTGTGATTGAAGCATCTTGTATCGAGTCTTAGCGTCCAGGGTCAGTGGGTCTACAGGAGCCGTTGGAGCTGGAGTAGGTTCAACCGCTCGAGGCGCCGCATACGTAGGTCGATCTTGAGTGAACGCAGGTTCGTACAAAGGTCGGCTGGCCGTTTGCACGGGCACAGTCTCAGCGCGCACGGGCGCCACATACGCATCCTCCAAATCATCCTCTCCTTCTTCCGTTCCACTTGCCGATTTCTCCTTTCGATTCACCCACCATCCGGAAATCATCAGCGCACCAATCGAGAAAAAGGCGATCATCATTCCAAAACGAGTTCCCTTATTATTAATAGTCGTCGCAAATTCAGGGTGGAAGAAAATAGAGTTCGCCACCAGCATCAAAAGAAGCGCCTGCGTTCCCAGCGTCAAAGCCAAGGAACCGGACTTTCGTTTCAAATCAAAGAAATTCCGTCCCATCAGAGGCAAAAACATATTGAAGAAGCTCACGAGTCCACATCCCAGAACCACGAAGCCCACTGCGAATAGTGGACCTTGAATCCCCAAAAAGGTATCGCCCACCCCGAAGTTGTTCCGTTGATCGTACCAAGGCATCACCGTGCTCACGCATAGGGTGAAACTGGAGATCAAAATGACCTTCTTCATAGGAGGTAAACGCAGAAAGCCTTGTTTAAGCCTTTGGGTTAGCGACATAATGACGGGGAAATGTACGAACAATCTATCAAACGAGGTTCCTCATGGCAACAAAAAGCTTAGGCATCGACATCCGCGAAGCCAACGAAAGCGGAGCCGGTAAAGGCCGTTATACTCTGGAAATCACCAAGGCACTTATTGAAAACGCCCCCGATGACCTGCAGATTTTTCTATTCACCAAAAAACCCAATCCCGCCTTTCCTCACACCGATCAGGTCAGCCAAGTGGTCATCGAAGGTAAAAGTCTTTGGTGGCATCTGAACCTTCGACGCTACCTGAGCCACCATCCCGTGAGTCTTTTTCTGGCGCCCACCAGTTTCATTTTTGCTGCCCTCGCTCCTGCCAAACAGAGAGTGGCCATTGTGGTGCATGATCTCATCGCCTTTCTATATAGCAAAACACACGCCAAGTTCCCCACTTTTATAGAACGCCTCACTTTGCGCCGTGCCCTCCATAAAAGCCGCTTCATTGTCTGCGTATCACAAAACACCGCGCATGATCTGTCCAAGCTCTTCCCGGAGGCCCACAAAAAAACCGTGCTCATCGCCTCGCCCGCCGTTTCCCCTGAGGTTCACAAGGTGGATTCCGAAAAAATGGACCTACCCAAGCACTTCCTCCTGGGCGTCGGCACCCTCAGCCCCCGCAAAAACTTCAAACTGCTCTTTGAAGCCTTCACCCTGATCGCCAACGAAAATCCGCATCTTCATGTCGTGATCGCCGGAGGCACTGGTTGGCAGACCTCTCAAATTTACAAAGCTGTGCCAGCCGCGCTCAAAGACCGCATCCATTTTCTCGGTTACGTCTCAGTCGACCAACTCAACGAACTCTATTCCCGCGCCGAAATGCTTGTCTTCCCTTCCATTTACGAAGGTTTTGGAATCCCGCCTCTCGAAGCCATGGCCTGCTGCTGTCCAGTCATCACCAGCAACGCCGCTTCTCTCCCGGAAGTAGTGGACGATGCCGCTCTCCAAATCGACCCACAAAATCCCCAAGCCCTCGCCGAGGCCATCACGCAATTACTCGATCCGCAAACCGCCATGCTTTACCAAAAACGTGGCCTCCTCCGTGCCCGCCATTTTTCGTGGAGAAGCTCCGCCCAGCTTATTCTTGAGCAGCTTCGCTAGGCTCCGGAAGCAAATCGTAGGCTTTTCCATCCACGCCCACCACGTTGGTGCAGCCGTCCGTCACCACCACACGCATGGCTTCTTCGCCGCACGCTTGAACGCAAAAATTTCCACCGCTCGATAGGCCAAAGTCCTCACAATTGTCGGCAAGCTGCGCGGAAACGATCACTTCGTCATTAAACGCAGTAACCACGCTTTCATCGGGGTAAGTGAACGCAGCCAAGTAATGGTCCAAATATTCATCCACAGTATCGCCGTCCAAAGTGTCCAAGCTTTGTGGGTCCACCGCCGTGTAACTTCGCACGCTGCAATTCGCATTATCACCCGTACCTTGATCCCTACCGTCAAAGAGTTCCACTCGTCCGCTCCAGTCATTATTGTCTTCCACCATAATACTTTCCGCACAGGCCATTCCCGGTACGGCAGAAGCATCTTCAAAAGGCCCACACCCAGCTTGAGTGCTCAGCATCACAGCCAGCAGTGCACGTGGTAGTGGCAAGCGTGCCGCGATACCATTAAAAGCTCCGGTAATGGTTTCATTGAGTCGCATAGTTTTTTGGTCAGGGGCTAAGTTTACGATCAAAATGTCAATTCGTCAACAGCGCCTCCTCCACTCAGCTCGTGCAGCAGCTACCTGAGTTCCCAAATCAGCCACTTTATGGTACAATTAGCAGATGAAAGACATCGAAAAACAAGAAGCACCGGAATGGGGAACCGAGTTTCCTAAAACATTTCATACTTTACGTTATACCCAGTATAGCGATTCAAACACTTACTTTCATGCGGACAACGCCGAAATATCTGGCTCTGAAAGGGAATTTTTAAGCAACAGGGGGAATACTCCCGATAGACTCTCCTCTGAGGACACCGGCTCAGATGTGAATAGACTTGTGAAATCAACTTGGCTATATGCGGTGTATAAGGGGGCTTCCCATCAGGTGGCTACTTTTAAGAAAGGCCGTTTTGTGGGTCAAGCATGTGGAAAAAACGAAAGATACATGAGTAGGCCTCACTCTCAGCCGAGAGTACTGCTTTACGAAAAAGGAGAAGACGAAGCGGATTATCTTGGTGTGATGGCATCGGCCTTTTGGGCAGGTAGAAACTGGTATGACGAGTTTTACGATAAGCCAAACACGGTGAATCACCAGATACATAATAAACTCCCCAACTTCAAAAGACTCTTTGAAGGAGGACCTTTAAGTTCATTAGAGAGGATCAGTGAAGAGTACAGGGCCAACGAAAACATCCGTGAACTTGTAAAGTTTTCCATAGATCAGCTTCAAAATGGGAAGAATGGAATCATCTGTATCCCTGATTCGCTGGTAGCTCAGTTCCGGGCAAAGAGCACAAATAAATTTTGGCGTAACGATTTAATACTTTTTTTTGTTGTGATGGAAATCATCCAAGGTGAAGACGATTTTTGTATTTTTGGAAACCAAATGGGCACTGATGAACCCAACGCAAATCCACAATCAGATATGGCGGAAAGCTTACGCCGGAACCAAGAGCATGACTACGAAGGTCATAAAAATGAAATAGCTATAGTCAACGTTCCAAAGGATATAGCTCCATTGGGAAACCATACTGAACTGGCAAGACTGGTGGATGATTTGATCATGAAAGAAGGAATCGAAGAATTACGTAGACGCTTGCACGAAGGTAAAACCGTAGAGGGCCGTCAGAAACGATTTGCAAAACTATTTCCCGGTAACCCGGCTTTTAAAGAAACACCGCCCAAAGTAGCACTCCCGGCAAAACCGGTGGAGGCCAAGCGTGGGTCTGTCGGAGACAGTATACGGGACGGACTTAAAAAGCTCTTTGGCTAAAGGTGGCGACTCAACAGTCCCTCAAACCGTGCCACCATGGTTTCCAAGCGGTAGTGTTTTTCTACAAAACCTTTGCCATGTTCGCCCAGCTCGCGGAGCAACGCAGGATGCTTCAGAACTTTCTTCAAAGCTTTGTCCAACTCGCTTCGTCGCGGCTCCACAATCATCGCCTCACGTTCGTTGTGGAGGTCCTCGGAAATGCCACACTTGTTCGTCATGAGCACCGGCGTCCCAACGCTCATTGCCTCAGCCGCCACCATTCCAAAAGGGTCGAATTCAGTCGACGCCAAAACGAACAAATCCAGCGCCTTATAAAGGCTCGTCAACTGTCCACGCGGAAGGCTCGGAATGATTAGAATTTGTCCACCCTCGGCTCGTCTTTCGAGTAGCCATCGCAGGGGGCCGTCTCCCACGATTATGAGCCTCACATCAGGTTTGGTGTCGACAAGATGGACGAGGATGTCCACTCCCTTGTCTGCTGTCAAACGTGCCACCGTGCCGACTGCAAATCCGCCTTTCAAAAAGTCCACAATTTCCTTCGGTAATGGACGCGCTTCATCGGTCATAACTGCACACGGAATCGCCACCAAATGCTTAGCAAAAGGCGTCACAAATTTCACCATCGCGCGGGATGTCACCACCACCGTCGCCCACTTCGACCAACGTTTATAAACGTGCCGCCACGGATTTTTTTTGAGCCAGTTTCCAATGCGCGCGTGTTCCAACCACAGCACCTTCATTCCAAAAAAATGCGCCCACGGCGTCATCAAAAGTTTCTCCCCAAACGACAACATATACACGGTATCGATGCCCCATTTTTTCTTCGCCCGTCCCAGCATCACCCCGGCCTTCAAAAACAAAATTGGCGACAAAAGTGTAAACAAAATCAACCACGCCTTCGTCACGGGCGGCCTACCCAGCCATCCCCATTTTGTCACAAATTTGCGGTCTTTAAATTCCTGCAAAAGCACAGGGCAACTCCCCAAAAAGAACGCCTCGTGCCCGCGGTCATCCAGCTCTTCCATGAGTCGCAGAGTGTGAACTTCCTCGCCGCCAAACCTGGATTCGTAAGGAAACCGGGTGACAAGGATGCGTGCTTTAGGTAAAGTTTTCATATATTCGACTTCTATGAAAGCAAAAACCACCAATAAATTCCAGCAGATAGCCCTAATCGGCCGAGCGAAGATGGAAGAAGATGCCAAATTCCTAAAGCAACTCAAAGCCTACCTCGACTCCAAAAAGGTCACCGTGACCTGGGATTCTCACATCTCTCCCATTCTTGGTGATAAAGGCGAGGCCACCCGCACTCAACTCCTCAAAGACGCCGATATTGTCCTCAGCCTCGGAGGCGACGGCACGCTGCTTAAAATTGTCCGTGACCTTCCTCTGCGCCGCAATCTCTATGTGCTCGGCGTGAACCTCGGCACGCTCGGTTTCAACACCGAAGTCCAAGATCCCAATAAGGTCTACGAAATTCTGGACGAATTCTTTGCCGGCTCCTACCACATCGATGAGCGCCTTTTGATTCGCGCCACCCTTTACCGCAAGGGTGTAAAAATCGCCACGCATTTGGCTTTAAACGAAGCGGTGATCAATCAGGGTAACTTTGCTCGTCTCATCTCTCTCTACGCTGAAATCGACCAAAGAAAGATGATTGAGTTCAAAGCAGACGGCGTCATCGTCGCCACGCCCACCGGTTCCACCGGACACTCCCTCAGCGCCGGTGGCCCCATCATTCACCCCCGCATCGACGGATTCGTCTTCACCCCAATCTGCCCCGCCGATCTCACCGTGCGCCCCATTATCATCCCCAGCAACCGCCAAATCACGATTCGCATCGACACCGATCGCCGTTACGTCGACAACCAAATCGGTCTCACCATCGACGGCCAAATAATGATTCCCGTGGAATACGGCGACGTCATCAAAGTTCGTGCCTCCCACCGCAAACTCCGCCTCATCCGCGCCCACGTCAAAGCCAGCGGCGGCGGAAACTACTACAAACTCCTACGCGAAAAACTCAGTTGGGGGAAACGAGGTTAGCAAATCCCATACGTCGTCGCGAGTGGGTCCTTGTCTACAGGAGCCTTCCAATGCAAATTATCGCGGACCACTTGAGGAAGTACAAAGGGCCTATTGCCAGCTACAGCCTGTCTTTTAAAATACCCCCACCAACCTGCGGTGTAGAGGATGTGGTGACAATCAGGAACCACTGCTTTTAAGTCTGGGTCGGTACGAAGTTCAGCAAGCTCGGCTTCACTAGCATCCACTAGTGTATCGATATCTTCACCAAGCAACGCGTCAATGAGCATTTCACGTCTATCTTTCACGTCAGTATCGAGTCCACTATCAGTCAAGCCTTTACTCGTACAAGCGGGTGCTGCCAAGAAAGCTGCTCCTGCAACAAGTACTTCACGTCGGCTCAAACCTTCACTCATGTGTTCTAATTAAGGCAGCCAAGTCTACAACGCCGCCTGCGCCGCTGCAAGTCGAGCTACGGGAACGCGGTAAGGGCTGCAGCTCACATAGTTGAGGCCAATCTTGTGACAGAAAATCACGCTCTTGGGTTCACCACCGTGTTCTCCACAGATTCCAATTTCCATATCCGGCTTCACGCTGCGACCCAATTGAACCGCCATTTTCATGAGTTCGCCCACTCCTTCCTGATCAATCGTTTCGGTTGGATTTTCCACCAAAATACTGTGCTCGGTGTAGAAGGGCAAAAAGCTTCCCGCGTCATCTCGGCTCACTCCGAAAGTCATTTGGGTGAGGTCGTTTGTTCCGAATGAGAAGAAGTCTGCAAACGGTGCAATCTGATGAGCCGTCACACAAGCGCGGGGCAGTTCAATCATGGTTCCAATCTTCCATTCAAAATCGAGTGGAGCCATCTCCTTGGCCACTTTTTCAATCAAGGTACGCATGGTCTTGAGTTCATTCACGTGTCCAACGAGTGGAATTTCAATCTCAGCAATCACCTTTACACCTTCAGCCGTCATTGCCTTGCCCGCTTCAAAAATTGCACGCGCTTGCATTTCGTAAATCTCAGGGTAGGTGATTCCCAAACGAACCCCTCGGTGCCCGAGCATTGGGTTCAGCTCGTGCAAGGCGTCCACCATTTTCTGCAATTGCATATAATCCACGCCCATTTCCTGTGCCACTGCCTTAATTTTTCCTTCGGTGTTTGGTAAGAATTCATGCAGCGGTGGGTCGAGCAAACGGATCGTAACAGGGAAGCCATCCATAACCTTAAAAATGCCTTTAAAATCTTCGCTCTGGTAAGGACGGAGTTTCTCCAAAACACGTCTGCGTGATTCCACGTCCGGTGACAAAATCATTTGGCGCATAAACATGATTCGTTCTTCATCAAAGAACATGTGCTCCGTTCGGCAAAGTCCGATTCCTTCGGCACCCAGTCTTCGCGCAACTTGTGCGTCGTGCGGCGTATCTGCATTGGTACGTACTTTCAGTTTTCGCACCGCGTCCGCCCATTGCATGAGCGTGTCGAATTCGCCTGTTAAAGCTGGTTCCACGGTGGGCATTTCGCCTTTCATCACTTCTCCCGTTGATCCGTCCAAAGAAATCACATCACCTTCCACAAAAACATGTCCATTTATTTCCACCGTCTTAATCTTGTCGTCCACATGCACTTCCTTACAACCTGCAATACAAGGTTTGCCCATTCCACGTGCCACCACGGCAGCATGGCTGGTCATTCCTCCGGTTGAAGTCAAAATTCCTTCTGCCGCGTGCATTCCATGAATGTCTTCGGGGCTGGTTTCTTTTCGGACCAAAATCACTTTGATTCCATCTTCCGCGAGTCGGTACGCGTCGTCTGCCGTGAATACAATCTGTCCAACGGCTGCTCCTGGTGAAGCGGGGAGTCCTTTACACAAAACTTCCTTAGGCGCCTTCGGATCAATGGATGGGTGCAAAAGAGCATTGAGCTGATTCGCATCGATACGTCGGATCGCTTCTTCTTTCGTGATGAGTCCTTCTTCCACCATGTCCACTGCCACCTTCACAGCAGCTCGCGCGGTTCGTTTTCCGTTACGCGTTTGCAGCATAAACAGACGGGAGCTTTCAATGGTGAACTCGATGTCTTGCATGTCGTGATAGTGGTTTTCCAAGGTCTTTTGAACCTCATTGAGTTGATCAAACATCGCTGGCATCGAATCTTTCATCTCGGCGATTTTCTTTGAGGTCCGGATTCCAGCCACCACGTCTTCTCCCTGCGCATTGAACAAAAATTCTCCGTAGAATTCCTTTTCTCCCGTAGATGGATTTCGTGTGAAGGCCACTCCGGTTCCGCTGTCTTCGCCCATGTTCCCGAACACCATGGATTGCACATTCACCGCCGTTCCCATGTGGTGGGGCATTCCGTGCAGCGTGCGGTAGGTGATGGCGCGTTTGCTATTCCAAGAATTGAACACCGCCAAAATTGCGAGCTTCAATTGTTCTTTAGGATCTTCGGGGAATGGGATGCCCGTTTCTTTCAAAACAATCGCCTTAAATACCGCCACGAGTGCCTTCCAATCCTCCGCTGTCATGTCTGTGTCTAGGGAAACGCCTTTGGCGTGCTTTGCAGATTCCAGAGCCTCTTCAAAATGGTCGTGTTTGATGTTCAAAACCACGTTTCCAAACATGGTCACAAAGCGTCGGTACGAGTCGTACGAGAACCGTGGATTGTTCGTTTTTTCAATCAGCCCCAGCACGGTTTCATCATTGAGTCCCAAGTTCAAAATCGTATCCATCATTCCCGGCATCGATACCCGCGCTCCGCTTCGCACCGAAACCAGTAGGGGATTGGTACTGTCTCCAAAATTCTTTTGCATCGTGTGTTGAAGCTCGTCCAACTTCTCGTTCATCTCGTCAAAAAATCCAGCAGGGTAGTCGTGGTTCTCCAAATAGTAGTTACAAGCCTCCGTCGTGATGGTGAATCCGGGCGGCACGGGCAGACCCATATTGGTCATTTCGGCCAGGTTTGCGCCTTTTCCTCCCAGAAGGTCGCGCATATCTTTGTTCCCTTCAGCGAATGCATAGATATATTTCATG
>CAYHHJ010000016.1:0-5636 GCA_964356405.1 uncultured Candidatus Peribacteria bacterium
TTTGGACATGTACATTGAGCTCGTGGACCCCAACTACAAATACGAACTCTTCTCTTTGGATGAACTTGCTAAGGTGACCAAGGCGGGGCGCTCCAACTGCGGACTTTCTGTGCAAAAACTGGAGGACGCCGGCATTCATTTGAGGCCCGTGGAACAAGCGGTGCGCGAATCACTGATTACTTATAGAAAAAATCTAGAGAACGGCGTTTCGATGTGATACAGTTAGGCTATAAAAACTTTCCATGCCTAAAGAAAAGTTTGTCACCAAAGATTTAGTGCTGCATGACTTTGCACGCTACTTTTTCTTGATTGCCATTGTGGGAGTGCTCGGGCTCTTCTTCTGGATCATCTCTCCCTTCTTCAATGTGCTGGTGTATGCCTGTTTGATTGTGGTTTTGTTTTACCCGCTATACAAATGGATGCTAAAGAGATTGCGTGGCCACGCGGGACTTTCGGCCTTTGTCACGACGGCTTTGGTTGCACTCATGGTGCTTGGTCCGCTGACGCTGTTTGGATTTTTTGTGATGCAACAAGCCGTGGATGCTTACAATGTGCTCGACCAGAAGCTCATGGAGACTAATTTCAATAATATTGAATTTTCTGGGGCCTTCTCCGATCTTCCGATTGTGGGGGATTTGTGGACTCGTTTGGCGGACCGTTATGGCTTTGAGCAGGTGTTTGAAGGACGTTTTGACTTTGTTCAAATCGTTCAGGATTTTAGCGAAACGGTGACGACTTTCATTGTTTCTCAAGGTGCGAACATAGCGAAAAGCTTTGGGAATTTTATTGTCTCCATCTTTATCTTGCTCCTCACGATGTTCTTTTTCTTTAGGGACGGAGAAATGATTGCGACTTTTATGAAGGGTATGAGTCCGCTGCCCACCAAGTATGAAAATGAGATTCAGCGCAAATTGAGAGACACCACCTACGCCATTGTACTCGGAAATTTCGCTACGGCTTTTGTGCAGGGATCGGTGGCAGCTATTGGATTTGCGCTGGCCGGAGTGAATAACGTGATTTTTTGGGGAACGATTATGGCTTTCACTTCCTTGGTTCCGTACGTGGGAGCTTCCATTATTTGGTTCCCTATGGGCCTCGCATTCTTGCTGCAAGGTGAAGTGGGATGGGGAATCTTCCTTATCCTCTGGGGTGGAGCGGTGGTTTCTATGATCGACAATATTGTGCGACCGCTCTTTATTGGAAACCGCACGAACATGCATCCTCTGGCAACCTTCCTGGCGGTGCTGGGTGGGATCTTTGTTTTTGGACTCAAAGGAATCGTATTTGGTCCGCTCATTTTGAGCTTAACCGTTACGATTATTCACATCTACCAATTGGAGTACAAACAGGTGCTCAAGGCATAGGGCACGAGAGCCTTAGCCTGAGTGACGTTCTGCTAGTTCCAAGAGGCTTCGAACGGACACGGCGGTTGCTCCGTATTTTGTGGTGGGCGTGGGTTTTTCTACCCAAGCGCTGCCAGCCACATCTAGGTGAATCCAAGCGCTTTTGTCGGTGACGAAGTGTTTGAGGAAGGCGGCTCCCATAATGGACCCGGCACGGATGCCGTCGGTGGAATTGGCGAGGTCTGAGAAGGTTCCCTTGCAGGCCTTCACAAAATCTTCGTCGAGTGGAAAGGGCCAGCTGCGTTCGCCGGTTTGTTTGCTGCAATCCATGTATTCATCGATGATTTTTTGTTGGTTCCCCATAATACCCGTGATGTGGTAACCCACGGCCACCGTTACGGCGCCGGTGAGGGTTGCAACGTCCACTAGGATTTTTGGTTCGTAGTTTTTCTGGGTGTAAGAAAGTCCGTCGGCTAGCACCATGCGGCCTTCCGCATCAGTGTTGTTGATCTCAATGGTTTTTCCGTTGTAGGCCGTAACCACGTCGCCGGGGTGAATCGCACGGTCGGAGATGGCATTTTCGGCGCAGCAGAGCACTCCCACGTAGTAACCGGGCAACTTGGCTTCCGCCACTCCTTGCATCAGGGCAATCACGGTGGCTGCGCCGGTCATATCCAGTTTCATGTCTTCAATATATCCGGTGGGTTTCAAGTTGAGACCTCCGGTATCAAAGGTGATTCCTTTTCCTACAAAGGCCATGTTGGCTTGTTTGGATTTGCTCTTGTTTCGGTACTCTAAAATCACCATGCGGGAGCCCACGTGTGCGCCTTGGCCCACCGCGTAAATGGCACCACAGCCCATCTTTTTGAGTTGTTTGTCGTCAAAAACAGTGGTTTTGATTTTGTACTTTTTTGCCATAGCCACGGCTGTGTCGGCCACATCTTGAGGGTTCTGGTTGCCCGCACAGGTGTTCACCAATTCTCGCAGTGGCTCGCTCACTTTCATAAATAAGTTCACCTTGTTCAGCACGGCCTTGTTCTTGGCATTCGCTGCTGCAATAAAAGTCAGTTCGTTCACCGCTACTGCTTTTTTATCGGGTGATTTGTAGCGTTTGAATTCGTAAGAACCGAGCGCAGCTCCGTAGGCGAGCGTGGAGAAATCGGCTTCGCTCACAAAGGCCGCGGCACTCTGTGCTTTGGCAGCCTTGCATAGGTCTGGCAAACGTCCGCCGAGGTGTTCAATGGCTTGCGGAATTTCTTTTCCCACTTCGCCGCGTCCCACCAAAACAATGCGCTTCCATTTTCCGCCGTCTGCAAAAAGGGTGAGGGTCTGGCCTTCATCGCCTTCAAAATCTTTGGCTTTGAAACGTGCCTCCACTTGCTTGCTCAGCGCGCTGCCCAACGCAGATTGCATGGCTTTGGAAAGGCCTTCGCCTTTGGCTAAAACCAAAAAAAGAATATCAGCAGAAACAGGGCCAGCGGAGAGGGCGATTCGCATAAGTGAAAATGTTAAAAGGCGTTGTACGCAGCTTACAATAGGAGGCTTTAGAAATCCATATTGTATTCGTCCCGATCCCAAATAATGTACGGACTGTCGGGTGGATACGTGGTGAGTATGGGTTTTCCTATTTTAGCACAGCTTCTTTCAAAGAGTTGAATGCCGCCAAGTTTTTTAGCTCGTTCGTCCATTCTTTCCTCATAAGTTTCGCGGGGAAGGGGAACTTTGAACTCTCTGTATCTCGCTATTTCCTGACTTGTGATTAGGAAGGGTTGATTTGAATGAGCGCTTTTTACCGTGAGCGTTTCGTTGTTTAAGGGAAGGCCATCCGGGAGATTTGCTGTGGAGAGGGCGTTTGGAAAGTCTTTGGCATCTTCTTCGTACCAAGCGAAATGTTGAGCGAGTGCCTCTGCTTTAGTCAGTGGGAAATAACGAGCTGCAATGGAACGATTGTAGGGCATGGGAGTGATGCTTTCTGGAAAAAATTGTCCCCATTCACCGGTGCCTCGCATGTGTTCAATGATCTGGCCGACGAGATTTTCGTAGGCTTCTTTGCTGTATTGCTTATTGAAAACACAATACTGTTTTCGGCGCAGACCTGAGCAGCCGAAGCAATCTTTGCAGGAGTCACAACTGGTGCAGTAGATAAGATTGGAGCTTCCATCGCGGCATTGTACCGAGAATAATATATTGTAGACGTTGATCACACAGGTGGAGGACTCGTAAATCAGTTCGGCGCGGCGACCTGAAAAAGAGTAATCCATGCAGTCTTTGGCGCCCTCGTAGAGGTTGAAACAGTACTTCAAATCTTCACCGTGTTGGATGAAAAAACTTTCCGTAACATTTCTGGATTCTGTGAGGAAATTACCAGTGCAGTCCTCGGTTTGGTGCAGCGTGGCGTGAGGCCGTGGACTTTTTAGCATCAGCTCTTCAAATTTTTCTTGGTAAAACTTTCGCTGTGACCACGAACTGCCGTTGAAGGTTTTTATAAAAGCCTCATATTCTTCTTTTGTTTTTTGCTCGTTGAAAATGCAGTATTCGCGGTTTCGTAGGTTTGTGCAGCCAAAACAATTTTTACACGCGCGGCAGAATGCAAGGAAGCGACTATCGCTACAGTTCTCTGAAAATTGGCTGCTTTGTACGTTGTAACAACGGAGGCAGTCTGTGCAGTCGTAGCATTTTTCCGATTGCAGTGTGATGCTGCATTCGAGGCAATCTTTTGAACCCCACGAATCTTCGCAGTACATGCAGTCCTCGGCATTGGAGATGCTGAAAACCATGTAGCAATTTTTGTTGTCCGAAAGGTTGTTGGCGTAGTCGCAATTTTCGTTACGCAATGCGATGCGTGCATATTTTGGAGCTCTGTCGTTCAGCTCCTTGAATTGTTCAAAGAAAGGTTGAGTGAAGTCAAACTCTTGACCGTAGGCGAGCGGATCCCAGGAATCGCTGATCCAATCTTCATTCTTCATGACGGGAAAGGGTGCGGTGGCTGGATGCATGGAAAGGATCATTTCGCCGCTAGGGAAGGAGGGGCGTTTGAATAGAGCGGTGTGATTGCGAAATACCAAACGATTTCGAAGACGGCAGGAAGGACAGAAGATTGGAGCGGGAATGGCGTACTTTTTTCCTGCAAAGATCGGGCTGATGTGATCGTAGAATTTTAGGTCCGAATCGCTGATGGCGAATGGTTTCTGGCATTTTTTGCATGTGTTCATGGCTAAATTATGACAGATTGGCTATGGATTGCCATAAATTACAGAATTTGTGTGAATTTTTGTGTAATTTTAATCTTAAAAATGCTGTCGAAACTTTCGGCAAAAAGGTGTATAATTGAGATATGTTTGAAAAAATTCTAGCCGAAAACGGTCTTAGTCCTAAGGAGGTTGCCCTCTATATTTCTGTTTTGGAGGCAGGAGAGTTGACGATGTCTCAGGCGGCTGAAAAGGCTCATCTCAAGCGTTCAACTGTTTATAGCCTAGTAGAAGCACTCAAGGAGCGTGGCATTATTTCCACAACAAAAAGACACGGCATCGCCTATATTTCCGCTCTTTCACCAAGGCTTCTGGTGGAACATTTTCAGCACTCGGCTGAGATGGCGAAAAGCATTTTACCTCAGCTTATGGAATTGGCTTACACGTCACCCGTGAAGCCGCGCATTCGCTTCGCCGAAGGCATGCAAGCTATTAAGGATATTCTGTTTGAAGCCTCGGGAAGCAAGCACGACTACATTGGCTTCATTGATTACACCCTCATGCCGGAAGAAATTTATAAATACATTCGCAGCAAAGTTGCCCCTCGGCGCGAAAAGTCGGGTATTAAAGTGCGTTTGCTCATGCCACGCAATGAGCGCGACTTGCAGGTACTCAAAGAATATAAACAGAATATCGAGCACCGCCTTGTGGATTTTCCTTCACGCAAAAACCACATCGAGATCTTGCTTTATGACGACAGTAAAATTGGCTGCATGTCTTATGTGAAAAATGAAATGTTCGGCGTGGTCATAGACTCCAAGGCAATTTATGAAACGCTCCATGATTTGTTCACTTTGATTTGGCAACAGGCAAAATAATGTCTTGGTAAGAAATTCAGAAAAATTTCAGGTTTTTGTACTTCGTTCAAATCCCTGCCTTTGCTAACGCAAAGCTTCTCCCTTCGGTCGAAGAATTTTCCCCGAAAATTTCAGGTTTTTGTCAGGACTTTTGGCCCGGGCATACTTTATAATTCTGATTCTTTAAATTTCATTTATGCATATTAAAAAGTTTCTTGAGTGGATTGGGTTGAAAGAAAAACTTCATT
>CAYHHJ010000016.1:5736-11149 GCA_964356405.1 uncultured Candidatus Peribacteria bacterium
CATCAGTCTAGACCTATTGATTATAGACGGCTTTCCACAAAATTGGGAGAATTGGATGAGGAGGATTTTAAGCGCATTAAGAAGGGATTTCATGAACTTTATGTATAAAAATTTTCCCTGCCATTTCTGGCAGGGCCGTGGGAAATCCCCAAAAGTGATTCTATTCTACTAAATTTCTTTTTTTACTTCAAGAGCTGGTTGAATTTTAGGTAAAGCTATGCGTAAATGAATTCATGCAAAAACACCTTCTATATTACTTTTCAGCCTTCGTATGTGGGATGGCGGTTATGGCTGTGGAGATTAGCGCCGCGCGTTTGATGTCTCCGTACTTTGGAAATTCGCTGTATGTGTGGACCAATATTATTGGGCTTATTATGGTGGCGCTGGCGGGTGGTTATTATTTTGGTGGACGACTGGCCGATAAGCATCCACACCGTGACGCGTACTTTGCACTCGTGTTTTTAACAGGTGTGTGGACGGTGCTTATTCCGTTTGCCGCACCGGCTTTGTTTGAAAATTTGACGACTGGGTTTTCTAATTTGGCGCTTACGGTGAAGTGGGGGTCGTTTTTTGCGGTAGCCTTTTTGTTTGCCGTGCCGATGTTTTTGCTGGGTATGATTGTGCCATTCACGGTTAAGCTCGTGATTAAAAATGTGGCGAGTATGGGGCGCGAGTCCGGGCAGATTTCTACCATTTCAACCCTGGGAAGTTTGGTGGGAACTTTTTTACCGGCTTTTGTTTTGATTCCCGTTTTGGGAACCACCAAGACTTTTGTTTTTGTTGGACTGATGCTGATTTTTCTAGCCGCTTTTGGGTTGCGAAAGTGGTGGACTTTTTTCCTTGCCCTGGCCGGGGTGGGACTCTTTTGGCTGGTGCCGCCGGTTTATGCCAGCGACGATGTGATTTATTCTGAAGATTCGCCTTATGGCTATATCTTTATTACGGAGGATGAGGAGGGAGTACGACGGCTCCATATTGATAATCCGCTCGGTACGCAATCGGTTTACGATCCGAATTCCGTGATTCCCGATGACCGTTATTACTACTCGTATTTTGGAGTTTTACCGGCCATGGTGCAGTCGCCTAAAAAGGTGCTGATTTTAGGACACGCGGGTGGTACTTTCACTCGCATTTTCAATGCCTACTGGCCGGAGCTTGAGATCACGGGTGTGGAGTTGGACCCGGCTGTGACACGGATTTCTCAGGAATACCTGGGCCTTTCGGATGCCGATGTGGAAATTGTGCACGCCGATGCGCGGACTTTTTTGCAAAATACCGACGAAAGCTATGACCTGATTTTGATCGACACTTATCATGCTTCGAATATTCCTGCACACCTGGCGACGGAGGAATTTTTTGCGCTTGCTGCATCACGTTTGAACGAGGATGGAGTGCTGGCCTTGAACGCCGCTTCGGCGCAGGGAGTGTTTTTAGATACCTTGGTGAACACGGTGGCCTCTGCGTTTACTGAAGTGGGCCGAGTGCAGATTCCGGGCAGTTTCAACACCATGATCATTGGCCACGACGGATTTGGAATCGGTGAAGTGCCGGAGGCTTTGGCCGAGCGTTCCGCGTACGTTCAAGCAAAGCTAAAAACCGTGACGTATGACGCAGCGCTGGAAAGTTTTACGGACGACAAAATGTCTCGCATCGAAATACTCACCGAGCAGATGTACATGGAACTCATGCAGGGCTTTAAGCTACATTGAGATCCGGTGCAGGAACACTGGAGTTCCAGCTCATAAAGTCTTCGTTCACTTGGCGGCGGCTTTGAATGGTTTCGTTCACCGTGTGCCAGAATTCAATCTGTTCTTCGCCGAGTTTCCACGTTAAGAAAACGGGCTGATTTTTGTAAAAGCTAGGAAAGTCGAGCACGCCTTCCACGGGGTCACGCATCACGCATCCAACTTGGGAAAGTTCCGCGTTGCAGGTTTTGAGGCGTTCTACTTTGCTGCGAATCACGGCCTCAGCGGTTCCATCTTCGGACGCTTGAAAGCCCATGAGTGCGCCCCAAATGGTTTGAATCTCCTTAAGAACCGGTGCCACAAAAACCAGAGCTCTATTCGCTTCCTCCAGTGTAAATGTTTTTCCCATAGCGTTGGGTTACTGGTTATTACAACGGACTGCTTCCAAAAAAGTTACAGGGACTTTGCTTCTTCCAGAACGGCGGCGACATGGTTGGGCACGCTCACTTTGCGCCAGGACTTGGCGATTTTCCCATTTTCGTCGATGAGGAAAGTCGTGCGTTCCACGCCCATAAAGGTTTTTCCGTACATGCTCTTTTCTTTCCACACACCAAAGGCATCGAGCAGCTTGCCGTCTTCGTCGGAAATCAGTTCAAAGGGAAGGTCGTATTTTTCAATGAATTTATCGTGAGAATTGAGAGGGTCTTTGCTCACCCCAATGATCACGGCGTTCACGTCGGAGTAGTTTTTCAGGTTATCGCGGAATTCACAGGCCTCAGTGGTGCAACCTGGAGTGTCGTCCTTTGGGTAAAAATAAAGCACGATTTTTTTGCCTTTGTAGTCGCTCAGTGAAATCTCCTTTCCAGATGAAGAGGGAAGCTTAAAAGTGGGAACGGAGTCGCCTACGTCGAGAGCCATACAGGTTTGTTAATGACATTTAGAGTTTAACACGCTTGTGTTAGAATCAAAAAGAATTTACTAACAAAACTTTATGGCACACAGCGCAAAAGACTTTTCTGCACTTTTGGGAACCCTTCAAGGTTTATCCGATTCTCAACTTTCTCAGCATTTCAAACTCTACGAAGGGTATGTGAAAAAGATCAACGAGATTGAGGAAAAACTCATGACTGTGGATAAAAGCCTCGCCAACTATTCTTTTGGAGAATACAGCGAACTCAAGCGCCGTGAAGCCACCGCCTTCAACGGAACGTACTTGCACGAGATGTATTTTGAAAATATGAAAGGAACGCCTACTGAGGGCAGCGATGCGCTCAAGGCTGCGATGGAAAAAGCATTTGGCAGCATGGAAAACTGGGAGAAAGATATGCGTGCGTGCGCGGCCTCCACACCAGGATGGGTGCTCCTTACCTACAGCAAAGTAGATAAGCAACTCCACCACTACATCATGTTCGAACACCACATGAACTACCCGGTTCACCAGGTTCCGCTCATGGCGCTGGATTGCTGGGAACACGCGTTCATGATCGATTACGGAATCGATAAACCCAGCTACCTCAATGCGTTCGTGAAGAATATGAATTGGGAGGTGATGAATCAGAGGTTTGCTGCGCTTTAAAGCGTATTGAAGACCGCCTCGCGAATCGAGCTTATTCCTCCTGCAATGGCAGGCGCATAACCAATCCTCTTTTTTTCGTGGTCTATTCTAAATAGATGGGAAAGATGTTCGTAACTACTGGCGTCTACGGTGTAGTAAATCATAAGTAGTTCAAAGAAATCTTGAAGAGGAAGTCCTGACTCACTAGCCATTTCGCGAATTTCCAGTGCAACTCCGTCTAAGGATTGGTGGGTGAGTTCGCCTCTTAAATGATAGCCAATGGGATCACTTGAGAGGAGAGCCAAGGCGAATTGAATAAATTGAGGTGGATAGTTGAAATGACGAAGGAGGGCATTTACTAGATTCAAGGTCTCCTGTGCTTGTCCGTAAATTCCCCCGATAGGTTTACCAATGTCGTGCAGGGCAAGAACGAGTCGGAAAAAATTAATGTCGATGCCAGGAAGTGGATGATGAGCAAAGAATTCCTCGAAACGTTTTAGTACGGCTAAAGAGTGCTCCGAAAGTGTGAGGCTGCCCACATGTACTCGCTGGTCGTAGATGTGTATTAGGTTTCCAGTGATCTGAACTTTGCAGCCGTTTCTTAAAAGAGTGATGAGTTTTTCTGGGGAATAGTCTTTTGCAAAAACATCGTCGATTTCTTCCCGTCTCACACCTAGTTGAATAGCTTCTATTGCACTCATTTGTTTTGAGCAAGGTCTTATTATAGATTATTTACATATTTTAGCAAATATCTGGACAAGCACAGCCAACAGGTACAAGTGCTTGCAGGAAATACTATTTGCTTTATTGTAGACTCATGAATATGTCCGCATACTCAGCTCGCATTCTACTCCTACGACTTCCCCGAAGCCTGTAGGATTTTATGTAACTCGTAATCTCCAAGGCTTCTCCGGAAGCCTTTTTTTATGCCCGACTTCACACTACGAAATCAAGTTTGCCCTACGCACGGTTGTACAGCCGGACGCGTGGTGGTGCACAGTCGCAAATCGCGGCGCTTTCGTTGCACGGCGTGTAAGAAGACCTGGGTTTATCGCACGGGAACTTTTCATTACCGACTTCGTGCTTCGGCTGAGCGAGTGGATTTTGCTATTCAAAAACTGGCGGAAGGGATTCCTATTCGAGTGGTGGCCGTGCTCTGTCGAGCGAGTCCAAGTACGGTTCACCGCTGGAAAGTTAGATACCTTTACTCGCAAAGAAATTTTTAACCAAAACTCATATGATAGTAGAACCCGACTTTTATTTTCCTCAAACGTCTAATCCAGATGATTGGATCGACTCTACGCAACGCTATGTTGCTTCGGCTAATGTAGTTGGTCCTGATCTTGTTCAATCCAGGATTCATGATGTTCTTGAGTATATCCAAGAGGCCATGAATTCTGGCAGAATCAGATTCAAAAATGGTGAGGTTAAAGAGGGGATGGATTTTGCAAACAAAGTCTTAACTTTTTTACGTCGTCATGATGGATCTCTCACCAGTTGGAACTGCACTCAGTTGGTGCCACCTTCCGTAGCACTTTTTGTTCAACCTGTTGAAGATGGTCGGTTCAATTTTCAGCCTATGTTTACTCTTTAAACAATGTCCCAGCTTTTTTTCTCAACCAAGTGGCCGGGGACTGTGAATCCGGCTGCTTTTTTGTGGCCGCCTCCGCCGAAGAGGCCGGTGAGGGCCGTGAGGTCCATGGTTTCGTTTTGGGTGCGGAGTGAACCTTTTATATTGCCTTTAAAATCTTCGGTGAGCAGCATGCAGAACTTGGCTTCGGGTACGTGGTTGAGGTAGTTCACTAGGCCCATTAAATCTTCGGGATGGGCGTTTTCTTCGCGATAGTCGGTTTCGGTGACGGCGGTGACCACGGCTTGTTTTTCGTTGAGGGTGGCGCGGGAAAGGGCGCGGCCCCAGAGCCGGAGCTTGGGAATGGAGGCGGTGTGGAACTGTTCTTTAACGGAGCGTTCGAGGTCCGCGCCGAGGGCTTTGAGTCGTGCGGCGATGCGCAGGGAATCGGCGCTGGTGTTGGAGTGCATAAAGGAGCCGGTGTCGTAATAGAGCCCTTGAAGCAGGCAGGTGGCCATGGTGGGTGTGATGCTCCAGCCGTAGTACGAAAGCAGGAGGAAGAGGATGAAACAGGTGGCGGGTGTTTGTGCCATCACAATGTTG
>CAYHHJ010000017.1:0-11092 GCA_964356405.1 uncultured Candidatus Peribacteria bacterium
CCACTCCAGCATTAGGAATTGAATCGTTGGTGTCGTTTGAGTTGCTTGAATAACCGGCAGGTGCCGTCACCGCGCAGAGTGAAGCCGTGGTATCAGAACCCATTCCGTCCGCATCGGCATCGGTGTAGAAAGTCGCGAATGCATGCACACTGGCATCGCTGTCGCTGCAATCTAAAGAATCTACCACGCCATCTCCATCAGTATCAGGATCGGTAACCACTACAGGAGCCGTCCATCCATAAAGTGGGAAATTGTCGTAGCTGTAAAGACTTTGAGGAATATCAGCTCCAATAAAAATATTAGCATCTCCATCATTGTTGGAATCCATACCAATAGCCACTCCCTCTTGGTCGCTTCCAGGAACGTCGTAAGCCGTCATAATATTTCCACTCAAATCCATAACCACCAAGGTGTCGCTGTACAGCGCGTAGAGGTAGCTGTCTTTGTAAGTAAGGCCAGAGATATCCCAAGTCGTCGCGGAATATGCAGTGTATTCAGCCATCTTGCTTGCTGTAGTTCCGCTCAAATCAAGTTTGAAAAGTTTCCCTGTAAATTGATATCCAGCGTAGAAATACCCGTCTGCATAAGTAAGGGCTTCCATTCCACAAGTTCCAACTGCACTAGGGCACACCAATTCCGGCATCCAAGTCGTCACACTCCAGGTTTGTTCAATTGCACTCGTGGCTAGATTGTATTTAATGATTCGTCCGTTTTCATCGGCCAAGTACACGTAGTTTGAAGTCGGGTCCACCACCGTTATATCTTCCACATCACTAGAAGCAATGCTCCATGAAGCAGCAACCGTTCCATCTGCACTCATAGCAATGATTTGTCCTTCGTCCCCCACCATCATCAGCTGATTTCGTCCACTGTGCCAAACGAGTCCACTGGGCTCAATAGCAGAGTAAAGGGCACGTGCACCAGCACCAATTTCCACGGTGGAAGTAGTGGGCCACGCAAGAACGGTAGTCACCGCAAAGGCAGTTCCAGATAAACTGGCCAGCACTAAGAGGGACACTAGGATTCGGGAGAACGAACGCATAAGAAGCAGGTGTTAAGTTTGCACACTATACAATAAGCTCATTTATTTTACAATGAACTTTCATAAGCCTCGTAAGCCTGGAGCTGAGTCGCCCATTTTGCCGTGCCCGCATCTGTGTACTCTTGAATACCAGAAAGCAGCTGACGAAGTTGCGTCTCATTTTCTTTTACGAGCAAAACCGCAGGAATGTGGATATTAATACGCGCGAATTTACTCGGATCACGCACGGTCTGGGCCTCTTCAATAGAATCCAAAAAAGCCTGTACGTCGGCTTTGTCAAAAGTGCAATCCAATCCGCAGGTTTTTCTGCCCTCGGCCAAACTACCAAGCTCTCCAATGTCTCCCAACAAAATCACCAAACCTTCCGGATCAGATTCTAAATCCTGCGCATCTGCGAGCACGCGAGGGTAAATGCGTTCCTCAAAATCCACCGGAATTGGGTCGTGATAAACCATTTTTCTAATGTACTGGTCTGTCCACCCTTCGGGCCGCAGCGACTCATCCATGGATAAATATCCAAGCGCGACCACGGCGTCCATATATTTAAACCCAGCATCCAGGGACGCCAAGACCCAGTCCTCGGAACTCGTCCCACCAGACATCCCGTAATTGTTTTCCGCCCCCACTAAGTCATCCACCAGTTTTTTACTTTCTTTGAATCCCGCCGTGAGCTGAGCAAGACTGGTTTCCATAAGTCCGGAATCCATATGCGTTCCCACACCGTGTCCGCGATCCAAAACTTCCTGTAAAAAGTTCAAATCCCACACGGTATTCGCCTTAGCAAAAGACTGCCCGCTTTCAATGGTGAGCTTGGCACCATACTCATCAAAAAGATCCATAGCCCAGCGCAAATCCTCCACATGTTTTATAAAAATTTTCTCAAGTTGATCGTCCTTAAAATCCCCCTCCATGTGAGTCATGGTGCTTATGTAAAGCGGCATGGTGTCGGCTTCATCCACCGTCGTATCCGGCTCATCCACCGTTCTATCCGGCGCACCCTGTCCACATCCCGTCATCCCAATCATCAACGCCGCCACTATAAAAAGTTTTTTCATATAAAAAAGGTTAAAGACTTTTACCGTCAAAATCTTGGATCTCCAAGGTTTTGATATCGAAATCATCCAAGCAGCGCATATTCACGGCCGTCATCATTTTTCCATCCGCACCCGATCCACTTGCAAAAGACTTGATCCCACACACCTTACAAAACAAATGGTTGATGTGCTTTTTGTTGAACTGATAGTTCGTGAGTGAGTCCTCACCGGACAGCAATTTAAAGTCCGATTCGGGAATAAAAGTAAGAAGGGTCCCGGATTTTCCACACATGGAACAGTTACAAGCCGTGGCCGTTTTTGGCTCAAGCTGAGCCTCATAACGCACCGCTCCACACTGACATCCACCCGTATAAGTTTTTTTACTGATCATGGTCTCACCATAGAATTTGCCCTGTTCAGTGTCAAGCAACGCCTGCTAGAGTTTGCCCATGACAGATTTTGATTTCCTCGCCGACCAGGCTTACCGACGCAACGATTTAAACCCACCCGAGCGTGAAGACCTCATGAAATTGTGGACCGAATTCTTTAAATTGGAGGAATGGATTTTTGTCGTGGACGCCAGCCTGATCACCGAAGAACCCGCCCCTTTTGTGGGATTTATTGCAGAAAAACCCTGGCTCTTTATTTTTACAGACAGCACGCGCGCTTACGAATTTGCTAAAGAAAACGCCCTACTAGACGGACGCGGGGAATGTTTATTCATCAGCACCAAAGTGGATGCAGCCCGCCAAATGCTCGCCACCACCAAAAGCAAAGTGGAAGGCATTCGGGTGAACGAAGGTCCACACGGTTGGTTCTCACCATTGCCCAACATTGAACAAATCCATGCCCTACTTGAAAGGGATTAAGGCAGCTGGCGATAAAATCCAATGAGCCCTATCGCCTCAACATTATCGTTGGCACGCACATCAAAGTTAACAGAAATCGTTTTCTCGTCGGTCACTTCACCCAAAGGCAGGTCATCGATAAAAGCCGCATCGGCAATGTCCACTTCCCAGGTGTCGTCTACAATTCCTGCCCCGTTGGGCCCCATCGTTTGCCAAACAGACCAGTTGCTTTGAGTAACACTGCCACCCTCTACACCTTCTTTACAAATCCATGTGTAGAGTTCATCCGGCTTCGTCACCCAATGCTGAGTGATGATGAGTTTATCGTCTCGCACCACTGCCACGCCGCTGAGTTCTCCAGGAATGATTTCAGAAAGTGCACAAGTATCCGTGGTACAAGTCGGCTTTTCCCCAAGGGCAAACACGTCACACGAAAGCGAGCTCTCATCGTAAGTCACCGTGCCATCGATCAAATACTGTTCATCCTGTTGACGGGTGAAATGCATGGTAATGAAAGCCGTGCCCGTCGCCGCTACTGTCAAAACGTTCTCATCACCATCGTAACGCCAGGTTCCATAGGCCCAAAATTCGTCGGGCAAGGCAGACCCTACGGTACTGCAGCCCGTAGTCAGGCTGAGGAGCAATACTCCGCAAAGAAAAAAATTTTTCATCACTCAGAATATACAGTCCAAAACCAAACTTGCAAAACTACTCTGCAAGTACACAGGCTCCTTCCCAAGTAGTGCCGTCCTCACTTCCATAAGCTTCAGCCATGTTGGCACCCAAAGGCAAGTACTCACCTGAATCTATGTCCAAAATCACTGTTTGCGTGAACTCTTGTTCGCGCTCGCCATCCACTTCGTTGGCTGTGTAACAAGCCGCCGAAAGAAGTACATGCGTCTCGTCACAAAAAGAGCCATACTCAACACTCGTGGCAATACAGTCTTTATCAAACTGAGCATCCACAGCCTCTAAAGTCGCAAAAGTGGGGAAACGAATGGCCACGCTGGACTCCCCAACGGTACCATCCTCAGAAACGGGGAAAGAAAGGATTCCACCAGCTCCACTACCCGCATTATTGCAGTACAGAACCGATCCATCGTAATTCCAAAAACAGTGCGCCGTTCCATCCGCAGGAGACACCTCAACCGTTTCACCCGTACTGGGTATATAAACCATCGCCTGTGAGGTATTGCTGCCGCGCCCGGATCCGGGAGTGCTTCGATAAAATCCCACAAAACCTCTTAGAGAAACTTCCGGCTCATGAGTGGACACTAAGCTCTTGAGTTCTTGAAAAACTCCACCAGAATCTGTGAGATTCAAGAGTGCCAGCATAGAACTTTTCTTGAGAGTAAAATAAACGCCTTTACCGTCAGGGGTTGGAAATGGACGGTTGGCGGCTGTAGCAAGAGTGCGAGGCGTTCCTCCATCAATGGAAATCTCCATAGCAGCATCTTCATCCCCCGTCGTTTGAGTGTAATAAACCTTAGTGCCATCCTGAGACAAAACCGGATTGATATCCGCGACGTCATTATTGGTGAGTTGCTTCACATTGGTCACCTCACCCGTGGACAAGTCCACTTGAGCGGTAAAAATATCACACCCATCTGTATAGTGATCGTGACAATCTCCATTGCTTTCCATGTCACTGGAAACCACCACCGTAGCCATAACGGGCTGCGTCGCAATGGCATCTTCAGTTTTAGAAAGCGCCCACTCACGAGCAAAAAACACAGAACCAACTCCAAAAAACACCAGCAAAATCCCTATAAAAATACCTTTGAGCTGGGGGGACATAGGCGTACAAATGAAGTGCACACACGCTAATACAATTCCATGAGAAGTTCCACAAAATTTGCGCTCTCGCTTACTATTTCGATAGTCCTAGGAACAGGTATAGGTATGGTCATGGGGCCACTCTTCCCCTTGTCAGGGCCTGAAGACCCAAGTGCCACACTTTCCGTTGCTCCCGCTGGAACAACTTTTGAAACCACCGTCACCACCGATGGCATCGGAAAAATTCTTATCCAAGTGAACTTGCCTGAATCTGCACGTTACAGTGAAGGAGCCCCAGTCGTAGTGAATGTACCCACTTTTTTCACACCTGAAATATCTGGTTTTCATCCGCTGGATGGATTGACCGA
The DNA here is from genome assembly GCA_964356405.1 of uncultured Candidatus Peribacteria bacterium. GTDB lineage: Bacteria > Patescibacteriota > Gracilibacteria > UBA1369 > 2-02-FULL-48-14 > 2-02-FULL-48-14. The sequence goes on from CAYHHJ010000017.1 coordinate 5,069, forward strand.
GGAAGGCATCGTCTCCATTTCTCTCATGTACCCGGGCCGGGCAGACAAGGAAGGCAACTCGAGTGAAGGCACCGACGATTTTGGCGGCCCAGACTCCATAAAAGCCCTGCGAGACGTACTGCTCTTTGCTCTGGGTGAAAAAAACAATTCCGACGGATACTCGCTCAAAGAGCTGTCTGCCGTTACCCCACTCTACAGAGACGTGGGCCTCTACGCCTTCTCTCACCCCGGAATCGCAGCCACCGCCGTGCTCGGAACCTATCCCGAAGAACTGCAAAATATTTCCTACTTAGTGGGACGTGAGAATCCCACCGCAGATTTATTTTCCGCTCTCGAATTGGGCCACTGGGAAACAGAGGGGAAAACACAGGTCGCCGTAGCAAACCCACTCTACGAGTATCCTAAGGACTACTCTTCCACCTCCATCAACTTGGATTATTCTTCAGCCGATTACGACCAAAACAGTGACTCTCCTTATTTTGATATCAATGGAAATGGACGATTGGATTCGACAGAATTTTCACTCGGCACTCAGGTTCCAACCATGTTCAAAAAACGCTATTATTCACGCGCACTCTTGCACGCGCTGGAGGACAACGGCGCGCTGACTGCTTCCTCTTGGCCCTCAGACCTCGCCACCCCCGAAGAAGCCGATGCCACTTGGCCAAGCCGTGAAACGCTGCCCTATTATTCTAAACTGAATACAGAACTGCACGTCATGCTAGTATTCGCCGAACATAGCCACGTTCAAGTCAGCGTAGACCAACCCAGTGTCCATCAGGCCTACGATGGACTCAGCGGTGCTGGCCTTTGGATTCGACTGAATCCAGACTCAAGCTACGTGAGTGCCTTGGACTCCAAAGGCGCCGAGGATTACGAAGACCACGACGCCAACACAGAACCAGACGATTGGGCCAAGCTGGGTTCTTGGGCCTACGCTACCGGCACCTATTCCGGATTTGTTCCCCTCGCCAGTGTACTAGAAATGGCAGACCGCACTCATGAGCAAAATTGGTCAGACAACTTAAACAAAGTTCTTAACTAAAAACCCATGAGCAAACTCCAATGGTTTTCCGTTTTCGTTCTTGGCTTCACGGCCCTTGGTGTTTCTTATTTTTACAACGCAATCCCAGTTGCTACTGAAGAGGTGGAAACCCCCGTGGAAGTTCCAGAAATAAAAACGACTGATCCAGGTGATAAATCTGACCCCAAATCCGTCTGCGGTAACGGAGTTTGTACAGCTCCCGAAAACGCCGCGCTCTGCCCCGCAGATTGTTAGCATAAATTCACCCACTCACTATGAAAGCCATTCATATATGCCTGCTCTCCACTCTCATATTTTCTGCGTGCACCCCAGAACCACTCATCTCTGACCCAATTCCGGAACCCGAGACCACACTTGAACCGGATGCCACTCTAGAACCGGACACTTCCAGCCTTCCTACCGCAGACACCTGGACCCCCGATACCAAGGGGCCTTGGGACGGCGCACTTTACCTAAGCAGCTCAGAAGATGGCCTCAGTTTCTCCGGCAAAGAATTGGTTCTAGAGCGAGCTGGCGTGCCCAACTTACTTAAACTACAAAGCGGCGACCTCGTACTGACCTACCAATATTTTTCCGACAAAGATCCAGACCTCTTTGACGTAATCGCCTACGCACTTTCCACCGACAACGGAACTACCTGGAGCTCAACAGAGACTATAGACATAGATAATCTTCCTGAAGGCTTAGGTGAAAATTTACACCCAATGGATCCCACGCTAGTTCAACTAGAGGATGGTCGCCTTCGCCTCTATTTCACCTACCACGCAAAAGGAAATAAAACCGCTGTACTCTACTCAGGCACCACCCCAGACTCAAACATTGATTCCACTTTCACAGTAAACAAAACACCCGCTTTAACAGACAACATCACCAACCTTTTGGACCCAGCGGTTACTTTTTTTGACGGGCTCTGGCATCACTACACCTGGCAAATGGACAGCGACGAAAACGTCCACTCCACTTCCAAGGATGGGCTCAGTTTCACACGCCAAGACGACATCACGCTTCCAATGGATTTCTTGGGCCAAGTCATTCCCTTTGAGAATGGACTTCGATTCTATGGCACTGGTGAAGGTAGTGTAATTTCAGCCTATTCGAGCGACGGTTTCACTTGGGAGATTGACGAAAAAAATCTAGCCCCAGGGGCTGACCCCGCCGTACAAAAACTCAACGACGGCAGCTACCTGATGATATTTACCTCAACGAATTTTAACTAAATTTATGCACTCCCCCATCCACTCCCGCTGGAAACTCGCCATCAAAACAGCTCCATTTGTCGCCGCCATAATTCTGCTTAAATTTGCTGCTTACCACTATGGATACGAATGGCTAACGCTCAACGCACTGTTCTCGGCCATCATTTCTGCGAATATATTCTTGGTGGGATTTTTGATTTCCGGCACGCTGGTGGACTACAAGGAAAGTGAAAAACTGCCCGGAGATCTTTCCGCCAATCTCGAAACCATGGCAGACGAAGGACTCATTATTTATGAGAACAAAAAAAGCCGTGAAGCAAAACAATTTTTGCAGCAACTCTTGGACTTCAATGAAGCCTTGCTGAAATGGTTTTATAAAAAAGAGAAAACGGAAGCCATGATGAAACGCCTGCTGGCTTTTAATAAGCTTTTCCTGGCCTTTGAAAAACAAACCCAAGCGAATTTCATTGTAAGACTCAAGCAAGAACAAAATGCCGTTAGAAAAACGCTCAACCGAATCCAAACCATTCGTGAAACCACTTTCCTGGGAACCGGCTACGCCATCGCAGAAATAATCACCTGCACCTTGGTGATTGGCCTGATATTTGTAAAGATCGATCCATTCTACGAAAGTGTATTTTTTGTTTCTTTTGTGAGTTTCATTCTCATTTACATGATCTATTTCATAAAAGATTTGGACAACCCTTTCGCGTACAGCAAAGAAGAAAGCCTTGTGGATGAAGTGTCATTAAAGCCGCTGCTCGACAGCCAAAAACGCTTGAAACAGTATTGCAAAAAGCTTTAATTGCCAGCCAGCCCCAGCGCATACTCCAGCCACCACCCTCCTGCACTAGGCCCGCCGTTACAGGTTCCATCGGATTCCCCCGGCGGCTTCACCCATAAATACGCATCCACCAATTCCTCCCCAGTATCCACCGTGGGGTTTTGGCCTAAGCTCATATCCGATGGATTGCACCACTCACCGTTCCATCCATTTCCATTGCGGCCCGTATCTATAATAAAATGCTTGGCTCCGACCAAAGCAGAAAGTTCTTCGCCGTAAGCAATGTTTTCCGCCGTGCTGTAAAAGTTGGACACATTGAGTGAAAATCCATCCGCCGCTTCTATATTCGCCGCCTTCAGTCGCTCCGCCATTTCATCGGCGGGAGTCCAGTTGGGATGGCCCGCATCCAAGTAAACGGCAATGCCCGGCTTGGACTTTAAAATATCCACCGCATCCGCCATCAAGCTCTCGCTGCTCGCATGCAAACAATCCAGTGGCAAGGCATCCGGCTCCAAAATCACTACCGCCTCCCGGCTTCCCACTCCATCCGCAAAACTCTGAATCCAATCGAGATATTCTTCCGCATCACTAGTCCCACCCGCCGAATAACTTCCACAGTCTCGCCCAGGAATATTGTAAATCACCATCACCGGAAGAGCCCCACTCGCAGCCACCTTGCTCACATACTCATCCGCCGAAACCTCAATATCTGAATTCCAATCTCCAAACCACTTCGCCATGGGTTGCGAAGCAATTTCCTCTATTCCTACCTCAGCCGCATCGGAATAAGGATCAATGTACAAAGTCACCCCGCTAAAAGGATTTTGCTCAGAGCTGATCTCCACGGTCACAGGCTCTTCAGGGATTTCAGGTCCTTCACTAACCGGTGCTGGGCTTGCCACCTCACTTCCCTCATCATCCACCGGCTCGTCCTCTACTTCCTCCAACGAACTCAGCAAACGGTAAAGCAGCGAAGCCGTGTCGCCTCGCGTGATTTCATTTCCCGGATAAAAATAGGTATTTTTCGCAAGAACCCCTGTCTTCTTCCCAGTGTATAAATAATCCGCGTACCAAGCCTCGTTGGAAACGTCCAAATAAACGGCGTCCTCCCCATCTTCAATATCCAAAAAATCCAGCTCGTCAGCATACACTTTAAAGGTCATGGCAATAGCCTCCGCCCGATTAATATTATTACCCGGCTTAAAAGTTCCATCACTATAGCCCTGCACCCAGCCTTCCTCCTTGGCATAACAAACGTACGGCGCAAACCACTCGTCCTTAACATCACTAAAACAATCCTCGTCACTCGAAATGTGGCTCACCCGACTCTCCACTAAGATCTTTAACAGCTCCGCACGGTTAATGGGATTCCGCGGCCGGTAGCTACCATCGCTATAACCATCCACAATATCTTCATCGAACAAATAGTCGATGGCGTCTTCGTCATCCTGCAAACCCACATCGGTGAAAGCAAGCGCTTGAGGCGCATAGAGGCAGAGTGCCAAGGAAAACAGCAGAAGATAGGTGCGTTTCATGTGGAAACATAATATAAAGCAAGACAATTAAGGCGGCAAGTCAAATGAAAACCCCTCAGGATCTAATTTGACCGAGCAATAATACTCAAAGCCGCCATGGCTAGGATGAAGCTGCCAAAGAATAACCAGGCCAAGCCACCCGTTTTTACATAAAAAGGATTCAGCCTATCCGCCGCGCCCGTAGTTTGATACGGCCTGCCTTTTTTTGTCCACCTTCGCGCTTTAGGAGTCAGGATTCTGAACTCAAAATAGTTTTCCAAGGATTCCTCTTCAAGCACCAACCCAGCGCTTTCTGTTAGTAGCTTTTCAAAGGCATCATAATGCTCCACCAAGGGAACGCTGAGCACCGTTCCATCCCTCAAACGAAGCGAATACTGGTTCAGGTTTAAAAAATTGCTGCCAAAGGACATCGAGCAAATTTCATCTAGAGTTACCTTCAGCTCAGATGAACGGCTTTTTACAAGTAAGGTATTTTTTTGGATGGTGACCACTCGGTACGACAAGAAAAAATACGTAACAAGAAGAGCGATGCCAATAAAAGTACCGAGCAAAGTCTCCAACTCATCAAAACCCATTCCTGCAAAAACAGCCACAAAGAAAACCGGCGATAAGATTCCTACTATATAATAGAGACCTTTCAGGGGCCGAAATACGTTTTGCGTCTGCATGCACAAAATATACATGAATGTCAGACCAGCCAAAACCTCCTTCTATTTGAGCCTTTATTGAATATCAATAATTATTTATTGACAAACAATAAACTTTAGACTAAAGTAGGGGCAATTAACCCTACTTTATGAAGAAAAATCATAAACCCCTGCTCAAGCTCAGTTCCTTTGTACTCACCCTATCGTGGGTTATAGCCTGGATCGTTTTAGGCTTCTATTTAATTTCAAGCGCCGTTCCCCTGCTCGTGTCGCAAGATTACTCAAGCAGCCTGAACGTGAACACTTTGCCCATCCACTTTGAGGTGACCCCAGCCGCAGAAGATCCCAATGTGGAGATCATCACCGACTCCCCTGCAACTATATTAAGTATTCCGCAGGCCGATGGAATCATTAGCTTCCAAAGCTCAGAGCTCCGCCTCCAACTGCTCGCCATTGGTGGAGTACTTTTAACCGCCGCCGCCACTCTATTCATACTTTTCCAACTCAGAAAAATCGTGGCTAAAATCCGCGAAAAAAAACCATTCATGGAAGAAAATCTGGGCAGAATTAGAAAGATCGCTTACGGAATTCTAGCTTATCAGCTTTTAAACGGCCTCTATATTTTCGTCACATCGAGCATCGTAGCCACCGAATTTCGTACGGATATTTATATGCCGAGCGTCACGGTTCAGCCCATGTGGGAATTCTTCAACCTCAGCGTCATAGCATTTGTGCTCGTTATATTGGTCATTGAACACGCCTTCCGCGAAGGATTAGAACTTCAGCACGAAAAAGATTTAACTATTTAAAATGAGCA
>CAYHHJ010000018.1:0-10857 GCA_964356405.1 uncultured Candidatus Peribacteria bacterium
AAGAAAAACATTTTCTTCACTGATTTTCGTTATCGGGGCTTTGCCGAGCAGCTAGAAAAATCACAAACACGAATTCCATTCACGTTCATTGAGTTGAACAAAGAATTTGAACAGAAATTCAAGAAATTGGCTGGCAAAAGCCTGGAATTCGAGGCGGAACACCTCAGCGTTGCCGAGCTTCAAGGCTGGAAGAAACGCTTCAAAGGCATCACCTTCACTCCGACCAAACACCCCATCGAAGAACTCCGCCTACTCAAAGATAAAGAAGAAATAAAATACCTCAAGAAATCCCAGCAGATAAACGAAGAAACGCTCAAGCGAATAACTAAATTATTCAAAAACGGAGTGACTGAACAAGAACTCGCATGGTACGTAAAAACCATCGGTCACGACCTTGGCGCCGAAGACATTTCCTTTGAACCCATCATCGCCTTTGGCCCCAATAGCGCCACGCCCCACCACCAAAATTCCAACAAAAAGCTGAAAATCGGCGACGTGGTGCTGGTAGACATGGGCATGAAATACAAAGGTTATTGCAGCGACATGACCCGCACCTTCTTCACTAAAAAACCGACCGCCGAACAAGAAGCCGTTTACTTCAAGGTGCTGGACGCCCAAATGGACGCCATCAAAGCTCTAAAAGCCGGCGTAAAATGCTCCAAACTCGACCAAATTTCCCGAGAATCCATGGGCAAAGAAGCTGCCGAGCATTTTGGACATTCACTGGGCCACGGCATTGGCCTCGACGTACATGAATCCCCCGGTCTCAGCGATCGCAGCAAAGACGTCCTGAAGGAAAATATGATCGTCACCGTGGAACCCGGCATCTACCTGCCCGGCAAATTCGGCGTCCGCATCGAAGACATGGGAAGAGTTACCAAAACAGGATATGAGAATTTCACCAAGTATGAAAAGTTGACGAGCTGAGCCAGCCGTAATACGCTGCACTCTTCCCTTAATTACACTTTATGGCAGAAGGACAAGTTGAAACCGACGGACTCGTTGACGCAGTCAGACCCGAACTTGGCAGAATGGCTTCACTAGTACAAAATGGTCAACTCCCCGAAGGCACCCAGCTTTCTCAAGCCTTATTGGACGTGCTTCGTGACCCCAGCGAACCTGACCCCTCCCCAGTTGGAGTGGGAACTTTAGTGGTAAACGGAGTCAGCGCAACTCGCTCGGTAAGTGGCGACGGACGACGCAACATCATTATGCTTGAAGTGCCCGGCAAAGGAAGTTGGACTTTTGATGGAGCAACAGGAGCACTAACAAAATAATCCCAGCATGCCAACTCTAGAGAATGGACTCCATTTGCAACCTGACCCTGTTAACATCGCTATTGTAGACGATGTAGATAAAAGCGGAGGCTTAGATAGAATGCTGGAAGCCCGTGGACTTCAAGCCCATAGGATTAAAAATTCGAAAGACCCTGAAGCTCTAGTAGCAGCCTTATTAGCGGTGGACGCACATGCCGCAATTACTCGAACCTCCTCTACTTTCAGTCGACAAGTTCTAGAAGAATCAAGATTGAGTGTAGTTCAAGGTGCCTGTAAGGGGCCTCATGCTGATGTGGAGGCGGCACAAGGATTAGGCACCGAAGTACTTAAAGTAGATACCAACCGACAGCAAGTAATTGATCTGGTAGAAGCCTGCATTCGTGCAGCCGCCAGTGGCTTGGCCATTGGAAATAACTACGGGCGCAATGGTGAATGGTCAAAAGGTGAAACCTCTAGAACCATCTTACCAATGGATGAAATGCGCGTAGGTATTGTGGGCTATGGTGACATTGGCCAGGGAGTAGCTGAAAGACTTTCTCCACATGTGGAAGGTATGGGCGCTCACAATCACCGATTCGAGCTAGAACGACCTTATGACAAGCGAATCAGACAGCATGCGGATGGACTCCACGTTGGCTGGTTCCCCACGCTCGATGAACTTTTAGAGTGGTCTAATGTCCTCAGCTTACACGTGGATGAAATGGACGCGATGGGCACTCCCAATAAGGGTCTGATCAGCGTAGATCAGTTGAGACAATGGGGTGAAAAAAATACAATAAACGGAATCCCCACAGGTATTCTGCTAAACATAGCTAGGGGCTCACTTACACCATCACTGGCGGAACTGAACTCATTACTCAATGAAGGCGTTTTACACTCTGCTTACGTGGATGCGCATGCAAAGGAATTGGAAGTGAAAGGAAAATTTGCACTTCCACCCAATGCTCATCCAGGACTGGTCACCACTCCTCACATTGGAGGATCAGGTAAAAGAATTGAGATCAATACTGGAAAAGATGTGGATCGGGTTTTATCAACTTGGATCGATGAAGGCAGTTTCAATGGATCTCGCGTTTTCCAACACGAAGTAATGGACGCTGCTCCGCTACGAGTGGAAGGCAACATGTTGCTGCGCGTGGCTCGAAGCACGCAAAGAGGTAGTTCCGATGCGATTGAACAGGCAATTATGAAAGCGGGACTAGAAAATTTAGGAGGTGACCTTTCTTTAACCGACCGCGTAGCCGGAAGCAGGACCAAAACATGGTCCGTGGTTCCTCACATCATTGCCATTGGTGGTTTCAATGGAAACTACGCAGATAAGGTAAACACCTTGGCTAGAGAACTTGATGCGGTAAATGGTGAAGGAAAAGGAAGAGTGGTAGTAGCCGCCCGTTTTATTCCAACCAGTCCAGAACAACGGGCCACTTTGCGAGAAATGATTCGATAGTCTACAATAGGCACATCTAATTTTAAATGTATGTGTGGAATCTTTGCCTATCTCGGGCCCAGTGAAAAAGCAGCGGAAATTGTGCTGAAGGGTTTGAAGAAACTGGAATATCGCGGGTATGACTCCTGGGGCATTGTGGCGCAACAAGAAGACGGCGAATTTGAAATTGAAAAGCACGTGGGAAAAATTTCCGAAGTGATCCATTTGAATGAGGCTATGACCAAGCCGGCGCACATGGCCATGGGCCATTCACGATGGGCCACGCACGGCGGAGTGACGCAATACAACGCCCATCCACACACCACAGAGAATCAGGACATTGTGATCATCCACAACGGAATTTTTGAAAATTACCTCGAGCTCAAAGAACAGCTTATTGCTAAGGGACATCAATTTCGTTCCGAAACCGACAGCGAGGTTTTTGCGCACCTTATTGAGCAAGAAATGACGGATGCCCCACTAGAAAAAACATTTGAGGCCGCGTTCATTCGCGCTAGCAAACAAGTCACCGGACGCTACGCCGTGGTGGCCATGCACATAAAAGAGAAAAAGATCATCGCGGCCCGCCGTGGCTCGCCCATGATCATTGGTAAAGCCGCCGATGGCGCTCTCTTCATTGCCTCCGATGTACCCGCCTTCTTGGAATACACTAAGGAAATCATGTACATCGACGACAACCAAATGGCGATCCTTGAGAACGAAGAAGTCCACTTTTACGATTTGAACACAAACCAGCCCATCGAAAAACGTCTCATCTCCATCGACTGGGAAGAAGAAGAGGCAGATAAAGGCGATTACCCACACTTCATGATCAAAGAGATCATGGAGCAAAAAGAAACGCTGACCCGCGCCATCAATTCCAACGAAGAAACCCTGCTCAAAGTGGCCGACGCCATCAAGCACGCCTACGGAACGTATATTGTGGGATGTGGAACCGCCGGCAAAGTGGCCATGACGGCCGAGTATTTATTTGCCAATGTGGCACACAAACACGTGAACGTAAAATTTGGCAGCGAATTTAAGAGCGCGCGCCACTTCCTTACCGACCGCTCCTTGGTGATCGCCATCTCCCAATCGGGAGAAACCGCCGACACCTTAGAGGCCCTAGAAATCGCCAAAGAAAAAGGCGCCACTATTGTAGCTATTGTGAATGTAGAAACCTCCACCATGGCGCGCCTCGCGGACATAGTTTTGCCGCTCAAGGCCGGCCCCGAAAAAGCCGTGGCCTCCACCAAAGCCACCACCTCCCAAATCGCCATCCTCACGTTGCTGGCTTACGCCACGGCCGGCCGCCTAGCCGAAGGAAAGACGATGCTCATTGAAGCCGCCGGAAAACTCAACGACATGCTGAACCCTCGTTACGAAGAACACATAGAAGCCCTGGCTGAACAAATCAAAACCGCGCAAGACATCATGATCATTGGCCGAGATGTGAACTACCCCATCGCCCTGGAATCCGCTATTAAATTGCAGGAGGTTTCCTACATTCATGCGGAGGGTTTTGCGGGAGGCGAACTCAAGCACGGACCCATCGCCCTGATTTCCGAAGGCACGCCTTGCATTGTGATCGCCTCGAATGATGAATACCGCCAAGAAATTCTTTCCAACGCCATGGAGCTAAAGGCCCGCGGCGCGTTCCTGATTGGAGTGTCGCCGGAAAATGCGGAAGTTTTTGATTCCTGGATCAAGGTTCCCAGCGCCGGCGCCGCGGCCCCCATCATGAACCTCATTCCAATCCAAATTTTGTCCTACAAATTAGCGGTGGCTCGGCAGAATAATCCGGACATGCCGCGCAATCTGGCTAAGTCCGTGACGGTTAAGTAAATCCAGCCCTTAAAGTCGAAAGTTCCACCCCTTGCAGCTTTTGTGTTTTTGGCGTATAATAACCAGATTCTTTAAAAGCAAACTGTATGGCACTACGCACAACCCTCAACAAAGGTCTCACCCACCTTCTTGTCATCACGCTGAGCGGACTCTTGAGTCTACCGGCGAGTCTGATGATCAACGTTCCGGGGGCAAGTGCCGCAACCATAACCGTAACCAACACCAACGATGCCGGCCTCGGCTCTTTACGTCAGGCAATTATTGATTCCAACGGAAGCGCCGGAGTTCTCGACACCATCAACTTTAACCTCTCGGGGACCATTACCCTTGCTACAGATCTTGAAGTGATTTTTGATCCCGTGATTATTGATGGAAGCACCGCACCTGATAACCTCGTTGGAGCCGACATCGTATTGAGTGCAGTGGGACGCGCTTACTGTATACAATTCAACGGAGGTGCCGGAAGTGTCATTAAAGGAATCGGCTGCACAGGAGCTGCAAATGGTCTTATTATTGGCCCCAACCTTAGCGGAATGACAGTGGGGGGAACCGGTGCACGCGACATCAACGAATGGAACAATTGCACGAGCGCAGGCATTCAAATTGATGGAGGCGACAACGTAACCCTCATACAGAATAACATCGGATTGCTAGGAGGCAACCAAGGAAGCGGACTTGATATTAAAAATACCGCCACGGGCATCATTGTAGGAGGCCTCTTAGCTTCACAAAGAAATATTATTGTGAACAGCACCTTAAACGGAATCAACATACAAAGTGCCTCGGTAACCGTATCGGGCAACTGGATTGGAACAGGAACAGGGTCCAATGATCTAGGAAACGCTCAAAACGGAATTTTTATAGGCACCAGCGTTACCAACACAACCATTGGAGGATTAGACGGCACTGCAGGGAATATTATTTCCGGGAATAATCAGAACGGAATTTCTATTTCCCAGTCCCCTGGGATCTTCGTAAAAAATAATTTCATTGGAACGACCTCAGCAGGAACCGCCGCACTTCCAAACTCCCAAAATGGGATACTCATTCAATCTGACAACAACGTGATTGGTGGAACCTCCGGTGTAAATGTGATCTCCGGAAACACGATTAATGGAATTAGACTTGCCGGGGATGTAACCAGCGCCAATGGAAACACCATTCAACTCAACAAAATCGGTCTCGATAAAAATGGAACGGCAGCCCTGCCAAACGGACAAGCAGGACTCAAAATTCATGCAGGAAGCGTGTTGAACACCATCATTGGAGGAACCAGTCTGGGAAATACAATTTCTGGAAACACAGGTGGTGGAATCGCCATAAACACCGTGAGTTCCACCGGAACCACCATTTATGGAAACACCATTGGGCTTGGAAGCGATAACACCACCGCAATAGCAAACGCACAGGGCGGAATTGCGGTTAAGGGTGACAACACTATTATTGGAGATGCAACTATAGACGCTCGACGAAACATCATTGCATCCAACGGAGGCCCCGGCATCTATATTAATGGAGCCGACAGCGTAAGCGTTAAGAACAACTACATTGGTGTCGCTGGCGACGGAGTCACGCAGAGAACCAATACCGATCATGCCATCAACATAGATGCTACGGCTGCCTCCAGTTTGATCGGAGATACAATCGTCGGGGGACCAAACGTCATAGCCGCCGCTAACGGTAAAAGCTGCGTGAATATCGACACAAGCGCAGGAGACTTCAATAGCGCCCGCAAAAACAGCTGTCTGGGCGGTACGCACATTACACTCACCCCCCCCGCCAATGAAAGCATAGCCACCCCAACCATAAGCATCGCAAATACGTCCTATTCCAGCGGAACGACGATTGCAAACGGCACCGTGGACCTTTATTCAGACGCAAGCTTTCTTGCAACCGTCACGGCGGACGGCACCGGAGCATGGGAGAGGCATGGAAGCGGCACTCTCAACCAAAAACTGTATGCCGCTGTGACTAACGGTAACAAAAGTACTTCAGGCATGTCAGCGGGGACAAACATTGATTCAGATTCAACCGCCCCCACCATCCCAACTGTCAGCAGCCCTGCCAACAATAGCTACACCGCAACAACCACTATCAATCTCACAGGAACAAAAGAAGCAAACACCAGCATTTGGATTGATGGAGTTCAAGTAGTCGCCAACGATGGTCTTACCACGTGGACGGTCAATAACCACCCGGTTATTGAAGGGCAAAATAACCTCTTAATCGTTGCAAAAGACTCCACCCCAAACAGTTCAAGCACCTTGACCCACACTATTCATCGCGACACCGTGATTCCTGCGGCACCTACTTTAAACTATCCAAGCACTTCTACTCAGACCGTAATCATAACAGGATCCGGAACTGAAGCGGGTGCAAGCGTTATTATAAACAGTGTCGTTTACACAACCGTTGACAATCTCGGTAACTTCTCAGCACAAGTCTCACTTCAACCCGAAGCCAATTCACTCTCTCTCGTCGTTCGTGACAGCGCATTGAACTCTTCCTCCGCTGTTTTATTCACCATAACCAACACCGCCGGAGGAGGTTCTAGTGGAGGAAGTAATGGAGCATCCTCATCTAACTCAAACTCCAGCAGCAACATCGTTGGCGACACCGAAGACGAAGATCAAAATGCCATGGCCGGAGAAGGAGAAGAAGATCCAGTCGTCGTCGTTGAACCAGGAACCACTAACACGGAAACCGACTCAAACGACCAAGTCCCTGAAACTGATGGAAGCAATACGGAAACAGGAAGCACCACTGATACACCAGCCGGTAGCACTTCTGAAACCAACTCATCCACTTCAAATACTTCCGTTAAGAACCCACCCGTTAAGGGAAGTTTCTACAGCGGAATCTACCAATACGTAGAACCTATTAAAATCAAAACGGTTCGCGAGACCTTGGCTACCAAGCCACTCCTACCACCTAAATTCAATGAAAAAGTATTGAACGCTAAGCTCTTTGAAAATAAAAATGCTCAAGGAGTACCTCAAATCTTGATTGACCTTAAGGGTAAAGGTAAGGAGCTCACAGATACTCGTGACAGCGACAACGACGGAGCCTACGACTGGGAAGAAGTCCTGGGCGGGTCCAATCCAGAAGTTATAGATACCGATAGAGACGGTCGTACTGACGGAGAGGAACTCCTCGTAGACGAAACCAACCCAGATAACTGGGACAGTGACGGCGACCACATCGCTGACGCAAACGACGTAACCCCAAATGACTTCACCCCAGCAGCGGTGACGGCTCAAGAAATCGCAGATTACATTGAAGAAGTCACGCTCACTGAACCCGTTGGACAAGCGGATAGTGACGGAGACGGCCTTTCCGACCTCGGTGAAATCTACGGCGGAACCGATCCTAAAGATGCCGATAGCGACAATGACGGTCTCAACGATGGATACGAAGTACTCAGCCTTGGAAGCGACCCTACCACCAGCACTCCTGAATCTGCTGTAGAAAGCATCAGCATCGTGAATGTGAACGGCGGAGGAGGAACTTTTGAATCGGGTACTCAGCTCTATGTTGGACACGTGGGCACATCAGGCGGCAGTAATTCAGAAATAACCATCAGCGCATATGAAGTGACTGACGATGGAGGAACGATCCTCCTTGGTCAAACCACAACCGACGAAAATGGAAGCTATGTTCTCCTAACCAGTACTGAAGTTCCAGCCGGAAATCATACTATATTCCTCGCTACCGGAAGTAGCTTGGATTCCCTCACCGATATCTCTCAACCAATTGAGGTCACGGTAGTGGACTATGTTAAGAAACCACAGTTTGCAGGACTCGGACTTAGCGACGGAGCCTATATAGACGATCCTCGCCCTACCCTTTCACTCAACGCCAGTGATGTGATGGTTGTGGTCCTTTGGCAAAGCACGGTTAACGGTCTAACCTTGATCGCCGATGCTTCAGACCAAACCCTGAACGCACGTCCAGTGGAAAACCTGGAACTCGGGGAACACGTGGTAACTTGGTATGCCGAAGACCTCAAAACCGGCAATAAGAGCGCGCCTACTCAAATCGCCTTCAACGTTACGAACACCGCGTTCGCAAGTGGAGAAACCTCTGAATCACCTTGGGTGATCGCGCTAGGAAGCATTGCAATCTTGGCCAGCTTAACGGCCCTTGCACTCTTCTACCGAAACCGTAAACTAGAAGCGTAATCCTCGGCACATGCGCCACACCAAAATCGTTGCAACCCTCGGGCCTGCAACAGAAGAAAAATCCGAAATTAAAGCTTTAGTTGAGGCGGGCATGAACATTGCTCGTCTCAACTTTTCGCATGGCACTTACGACCAATTCAAAAAGATCGTTAAGAACGTGCGCGCCGTGGAAAAAGAAACCGGCAAATGCATCGTGCTCATGCAAGATCTGCAGGGGCCAAAAATTCGCCTGGGCAAACTTCCCGACGCTGGCTTGCTTGTTAAAAAAGGCGAAATGGTTACATTTTCCATGACTGGAAAGGAAAAAGGAACCATCCCCCTTCCCTACGCCGCCCTGCCCAAAGTAGTTCGCCCGGGCCACGCCCTTTTGATTGAAGATGGACTTATCCGAACAAAAATTGTATCCATCAAAGGAGCACTTGTGAAAGCCAAAATTATTGTAGGCGGCGTGCTTAAATCTCACAAAGGAGTGAACATTCCTGATTCCAAACTTCCCTCTACCGAAGCACTGAATGCCAAAGACAAAGCCGATCTCGCTTTTGGGGTGAAAATCCTGGGCGTGGACGCGGTAGCCATTTCATTTGTGGAAACTGCCGAGGACATTGAGCGCGTTCGCAAAGCCGTTCAAGGTCACACCAAACGTCCGGTTATGCTCATCGCCAAAGTGGAACGCCCCAAAGCCCTGCTCAACATAAACGAAATCATTCAAAGTGCGGACGGCATCATGGTGGCTCGCGGCGACTTAGGAATTGAGATTGAAGCCGAACGCGTACCCGTGGAACAAAAACGCATCCTTGCACTCTGCCGACAGGAAGGAAAGCCCGTGATCATCGCCACACAAATTTTGCAATCCATGGTGGAAAATCCCATCGCCACCCGCGCAGAAGTCAGCGACGCCGCCACCGCTATTTTCGACCACGCCGATGCCTTCATGCTTTCCAACGAAACCGCCGTGGGCAAATACCCCAACAAGGCCGTACAAACTCTGGCCCGCGTGGCCGAGCTAACTGAAAAAGCCATCTTCCAAAACACCGAACTCTTCCCCGTGCCACCTTCACTCAACCCCAATCAATTTGAAGATGAAACCGTGGCGCTGAACGCTTGTGTGCTAGCGGACGAAATCGATGCCGCCGCGATTGTGGTGCTCACCAAACATGGCTACACCGCGCGCTGCGTACTCAAACATCGTCCCAAAAATCCCGTACTTGTGGTTACGAGCTCTGAACACCTCGCACGCCAATTGCACTTTTTGTGGGGCGTGCACCATGTGTACCACCACACTGGCCCTTTCCGTACCGATGAAATCATTGCCGAACTCAAAAAACAAAAGGCCGTGAAGAAAGGCCAACAAATCGTTTCCATCAAACTCTCCGACGAAAAACGCTCCCTTGTGATGATGACACTCTAGCATTAGAGTAGCTCCATGCGCATTCTTGGCATCGACCCCGGACTCGCCACCACAGGTTTTGCGGTTTTGGATGTGGACGGTCACCAAAAACGCCTGGTGACGGTGGGAGTGATTCGCACGGCCGCCAAAACTCCACTCGGCCAACGTCTCAAAGAAATCCACTCAGATATTAACGAGCTTTTAGTTGAGTACAAGCCAAAAGTCTGCTCTATTGAACAACTTTTTTTCTCAAAGAATGTGACGACAGGAATTCAAGTTTCCCACGCGCGCGGTGTCATCATCATGGCCCTATTCGAACACGGCGTGGAAGTTTATGAATACACGCCCTCCGCCATGAAGCGCGCGCTCACCGGCGACGGCCGCGCCGACAAAAAAGCTATTCAAAAAATGGTGAAGCTGGAGCTCAATCTAACCGATGTCCCCAAACCTGATGACGCGGCCGATGCAGTGAGCCTTGCCCTAACCCTCGCCGCTACATTAAGATAAGCCCAATGAAAACGCCCGCTGTTCAAATTGGAGTCATCAGCCTTTCTGCCGTACTTATCATTACGGTGGGAGTGCTTTCCTTCAGCGTCGCAGACCAGTTCATGAGCGCCAATTTGCTTACCGAAACACTCACGGAGCCCGATGCCGACCTGCCTCTTTCTTACGAAACCCGTCTCGCCAAAGGAGACCAACTTTTTGAAGCCGGTTACTACGAACTCGCCGCAAGCGAATATT
>CAYHHJ010000019.1:0-3477 GCA_964356405.1 uncultured Candidatus Peribacteria bacterium
GCCTGCGTGGAGGGCGGCGGGCACGAGTTGGGATAAACACTTGTCTATTACTTCCACGGCTTTCACGGTGGCCTTAAAATCGCCGGAATGGCCCACGAGATCTAGGTTGGCGAAGTTGAGCGCCACGAAGCTATAAGGCTTGGGCAATTCCTTGAGGAGTTTTTTGGTGATAGTGGGCGCGCTCATTTCTGGCTGAGTGGCGTACGACGGACATTTAGGCGAAGGCACCATGATGCGCGTTTCCGTTTTGAATGGCTCTTTTATTTGGCTGTTGAAAAAGAAGGTGACGTGCGCGTATTTTTCCGTTTCGCCGATGCGGAGTTGCTTGAGTTTTTTGGCGTCGAGCACAGCGCCAAGATTGTTTTTGACCTGCGTTTGCGGGAAAACTACTGGCGCTTTGGTGGTGTATGGACCAAAGGCAACAAAGTGCGGCTTCAGTTTTTTTGTGAAAAGTTCGGTGAGTTGGGCGGCACGGTCGGTGCGGAAATTGAAGAAAACCACGGCGTCGTTTTTGTGAATGAGACCTTCGGGATTCAGCAGGATCGGCTTTAAATAATAGTCGCTTTCTAGGCCGCCTTTGTACGCGGCTTCAATGGCTTTCACGGGGTCGGTAGCGAGGAGGCCGGAACCTTTGGTATACAAATCGTAGGCGACTTCGGTACGGTCGGCGTTGTGGTCGCGGTCCATGGCGTAGTAGCGGCCAACGAGAGTAGCTAGCTCTCCCCCGGTTTTCTTCAACTGCTTTTGCAGGCGCTTAATAAACTGGATAGCGCTTTGAGGCGGAACGTCGCGGCCGTCGGTGATGCCGTGCACGTAGACTTTTTTGAGTCCCTGTTTCTTGGCGAAAGTGAGCAGCGCGAGCGCGTGGTCGAGGTCAGCGTGAATGCCTTGGTCGGAAATCATTCCCAGAATATGAAAGGCGGATTTATTTTTTTTAGCGAATGCGGCGGCGGCGAGCAGCGCTTTCTTTTTAAAGAAACTGCCGTCTTCAATGGATTTATCAATGGTGAGCAAGGGTTGCAGCACAATTCGTCCGGCCCCCATCGTCAAATGACCCACTTCGCTCCCCCCTTGCGTCCCTTTGGGAATTCCAACCGCTTCACCGGAGGCTTTCAAAAGTGTCCATGGATAGCGCGCATAGAGTTCGTCAAAAAATGGCGTCTTGGCGCGAGTGATCGCGTTTCCTTTATAGTCTTTGCCGTGGCCGAAGCCGTCCAGAATACAGAGGAGAACTTTTTTCATTGCCTGAATTGTAGCTGAATCTGTGCCCGGGCACAAAATCTACTTGAAGTGTGGCTTGACCTCTAGTCAATTGACTCAAAGTCTTTTATATTTTATGATCCGTTTCTGATTTATGGAAATTTCAAAAAAACATGTGGGGGTAGGAACTGGATTGTTGGCGCTGTGTTTACTCACCCAGTGTCCAGAAGGAAAAACTGCTCAGTCGGTAGAGAAAAAACCAACCGCAAGTGCAAGCCAAGATCCTGAACTCGTTGAATTTCGAAAGAGCCTGGGAGCTTTGGTGAAAGCGGCTGAGCAGATGGAAGAAGAACCGGAGCCTTTTACCGTGCCAGATGACCACGAGGGATACGACATGGAGGCCGTGAGGGACTGCATTGAATCGACCGGCGAGTTCACCTGTTTGGACGCTAGAACGCTACCGCGTGAAACGTATTGTTTTTTTGCGGGTGAGCATGGAGAAGACCAGTACCCGGTTTCTTTTATACATGCAGGCGGGCGGTTTTTTGTAAGCGATGCTGCTAAGCCGGGCTGGATTGTTGGGGAAGGATTTGAGGTAGAAGGACTCACGGACACGTGCCGAAGCGTGGTGGACACCATTCGAACCGACATTGATGAAGATGATGCCACCCCTTACAAGCAAGCGGTGCGGGCTTCTTGGGGCATGCGCATCGACGCTTACTTGAACACCGTGGACGATATTGAGGCGGCGGGCTGGACTTTTGAAGACCTGGGTGGACAAAAACTTAAAGTAGAGCTGCCGAATGGCAAGCAGCTTTCCATATCTCCCGACTTACAAATGGAATGGAACTGGGAAGGTGACACACGTGTGTACTACCCTGAACCGAACGTCTATCTAGAAGGCCCCGGCCTTTCACATTGGACCAATTTCTACTCGACTGAAGATGGCGTGGGCTACTTTTTAGAGGAACACTATGATGCAGAGTCCGGCGTTGTTAACTTAGGTTTTTAACTTTCGCTGCAGTTGGATGCAAAAAGGCACCGTTGGCTTTTTTTATAAGTCTGTGCAAATAGATCCACATGAAGATGAGCAGCGGAAGTACCAAAAGAATGAAGAGGGGGATGCCAGACATCAGGAGGAAATCGTAGAGACCGTGGAGCACAACGCCCCAGATGAGCCCTTTGTAAAAGAGTTTTTTTACCACTTCGGGGTCTTTGGTGAATTTGGCGACCCCAATGTAGTAACCCATGATTCCGGAGAAAAGGGCGTGCGCCGGAACGGCAGTGAAGGCGCGTAGGATTCCTATGCCGATGCCAAATTCAAAAGTGTAGACAACATTTTCGAGCATCGCGAAACCCATGCTGGCGATGATGCAATAGGTGATTCCATCCATAATTTCGTTGAACTTGGCGTGATCGTAAGCAAATTTCTTCACCACAAAGAGCTTTGCTGCCTCTTCAGGAAGGGCGACGCAAATAAAGGGCATGAGCACCCAATAAATGAGGGGCGGATCGGCCCATAGGTAATAAGGCACGGCCATTAAAATCAGTTCAACAATGATCACGGGAATGATGACTAAAATTCCCCACAAAAAAACTTTCCGCATCAGCGGCATGGGTTCTTTTTCACCTTTGTCCCGATGCCAAAAATAATAGAGCAGGCCCACTACAGGCAGAGTCGCAACTAGTATGGTGAGGAGTATAGCCTCCATGCTTACATGTTAAGCAAGTATTCGAGCGCGGCGTCCAACTGGACATCGTTGTCTCCGTCCACTTCTGCGGCTTCCATAGGGACGTTGATGTCGGGCGTGATTCCGGTGTCGTCGATGCTACGATCGTTTGGAGTAAACCATTTTGCAATAGTGAGACGCAGGCTGGAACCGTCGCTGAGATCGTTGAGCTCCTGTACACTTCCCTTTCCAAAACTTTGTTCACCCATCAGCGTAGCTCGTCCGTAATCCTGCAAGGCTCCCGCCAAAATTTCGGAGGCGGAGGCGCTTCCCTCATCAATCAGCACCACCATCGGCATATCTTTGAGTTGTCCTTGTCCTGTGGTTTGCACCACTTCGTCTTCGGCGTTGCGGCGTTTAACAATCACACCCGTGCGAACGTCTTCAAAGAATTCGCTCATGATTTCAATAGAAACATCCAAGTAACCTCCCCCGTTGAGGCGCATATCGAGTACCATTCCATCGGCATCGGCCAGCATGATTTCACGCACGGCTTCTTCGAATTCGGTGTAGGTGTCGTCTCCAAATTGGTAGATAGAAAGGTGGG
>CAYHHJ010000019.1:3577-8376 GCA_964356405.1 uncultured Candidatus Peribacteria bacterium
GCTTCTTCGAATTCGGTGTAGGTGTCGTCTCCAAATTGGTAGATAGAAAGGTGGGCCAGGTTTTTACCTTCACGTTCCTCGAATTCCACGTTCACACTGGGCACATCGATTTGTTCACGCACAATAGTGAATTCGATGGGGTCTTCGGTTCCTTCACGCAAGACTTTGATTTTTGCTTCGGTTCCGGGTTCACCACGGATCTTGGTGATGGCTTCCCACAGCGTCAAATCGCTGGTGGCCATCCAATCATTGATTTCAGGATCAAAAACCATATAAATATTGTCGCCTGGCAAAATGCCGGCTTGTTCAGCAGGAGAATCTTTAAGCGGTGAGACCACCACGAGCTTGCCTTCTTCCACCGTGAGTTCAGCGCCAATCCCTTGAAGCTCGCCATTCAGGCTGCTTTGGAATTGCTCCGTTTCTTCAGGATTCATGAATACGGAATACGGGTCGCCGAGCGAGTTCACCATTCCAGAAATGGCGCCGTAGACTTCATCTTGAGGATTCACTTTGTCTAGGTTCACGTAGCTCTCGTCCACCATGTCCCACACGTTCCAGAATAGATCCATGTTCACCTCTTCCGTGGAATCGGTGCTTGCGACTTCTTGAGTCAGAGTATCTCCAAAAACGACGTTCCCCTGCCAGCCAATGAGGCCGCCCAAGAGAATGAATAAAAGCGCTTTTGCGTAAGTACCAGAGTTGTTTTGCATATTTGTAGATTAGGTCGTTGGTATTGTAGCGAAAGCGGTGGGTGGGGCCTAGGGGACTTGGCCTTGCTTTTTTGTAGGGTACAGTATATGATTTGGCACTAATTTAAAAATATGTCTATTCTAGAACTAGCCACCGAGTTTACGGGCCCTGAGTACGCAGATGTAGCGCAACAGGTATCTCCTGAATCCGCGTACAACGATACTACTTATGTGGAACGCCAACTGGAAAGTGCGGCGCAGGTGGTGAATACGGGAATGGAAACGGCCCTCAGACTGCAAAAACTGGTCAACGTTCGAGGACGAAACTCAGCAAATGCCTCTGCATGCCGAGCCATGGTGGACGACTACTTTATTGGTTTGGACGACGTACGTCAGGTTTTAAAATTGGCTAAAGAAGGTGATACAAGCGCAACTAAGCGAATTCCAGGAATTTTGGCAGCACTTCAAGAATCCTTGGATTTTGACACTGCTTTGCGCAGCATGAAAGGCTACTCAAAAGCCGGAGAGAAGGCTTTGCCTGCCTACGTACAAGAAGTGATGACGGGTCTATCTGGATCTTTTGACGGACTTTGCGAAGCCGTTAGACCTTTTACGGATGTGATTGAGGTCCAAATGCAAGTGCGAAACCGTGTAAATGCCATTGGAAACTACCAATTCCATGGTGCAAAAGCCGTTGAAACCCCGGTGGCACCTGCCTTCAACGAGCTGGAGACCTCTTTCTTTGAAGCTGAGCCCACAGAAAACACTGAGCCAACTGAAGTACGTGGTAGTGTGTTCAATCAAATCATAGGAGCCTTAGGTAACCTTGCTAATTCATTTAAACGAGCGCTTCCTCGGGCAGCTTTGACAGGCGTCTTGCTATCCGTTGGTTGTACTGAAGAGCCTGCTCCTATGCCACCACCCGCTCCTATTAAACACGTAGCACCAATAGTGGAAGCTCCCCCAGCCCCAGCCCCTGCTCCTGCTCCTGATTGGAATATTACGGATACTCGTGATATTACGCATGCCGTTCGCAGCGCTTTACACGATGCCTGCCCAAGTCTCACCAAAGCTCAGCTTATTAAAGAAGAAGGGAAATGGGTGCACGCAGCCTTGGTATCAAATACGAGTGACCTCACTCGTGTGGTGAAACATCAAGAAGCAAAAGATACGGACGGCACCTGGCTTGGGAAAGTGAGCGCCGATGAAATGAAGTACGGAAATACTATTCCTACGGATTACCCTGGAGTCTTGGCAAGTACTAGTGCCACTAGAATTGCGGGCGCACATGGATTGAATGCTGCTTCTGTGCACGCTCAGGCTTACACCGGGTTGCCTGAATTCAGCACCTACACCTGTCCTAGCAATTAGTTTTGCACCGATTTTGCAGAAATGCACCGTGGGAATTTTCTAATTCGACAGGTTTTTTTCATAACTAATTCATAAATCTTTCAGGGTTTTGTAAGAACGGCGGACTACGCTAGGTGAGCTAGTCTGTCCTTTGAAATTTGGCCTTTTATTTTTTTAGAGACTCTATGCGGACAGCAGCGTGTGTGATCAACCAACAACCAAGAGGTGTGAGATGACGAGCAAGATGATGTGGGGCGCTTTGGCGCTCCTGGTGATGGCGGGCTGCAAGCGTGCGGACGGCATCGGGGGAAGCGATTCCTTTCTGAAGCTGCCCTTCACGTCGGGCGAGTACTGGATCCTGACGCAGAGCTACAACCAGGGTACGCACGTGGACTACGGTTTCGACTACGGCGACGACAGCTATGCCCTCGACTTCACCCAGAACGGGTGCGACGGGTACGGTGAGCCGGTCACGCCTATGGCGGACGGCGTTGTGCTGGAAGTGGCGACTGAAGGGAACGGCGATCACGGGTACGGCAACACGGTGATGGTGGACCATGGCGACGGATACGTCAGCCGCTACGGCCATCTCTCCGAGATCTGGGTTTCCGAAGGCGATCAGCTGGACGATTCCGATGCGATTGGCGCGGTGGGCAACACCGGCTACGCGCTTGGAACCGCCTGCGGCGATCACCCGGGTGCCCACCTGCACGTGGCGTTCTACAAGGACGGTGAGGCGATCAAGCCGGAGCCGCTCTCGGGGAACAGCGACCTGCAGGAGTACTGCTGGTACAACCGTGAAGGCATGGTGAACTGCGAGGGCGACCCGGGGGACTACACTCCGGTGGAAGAGTCCGATGACAACAGCAGCCAGTCGGGCGAGGGTGAAGTGGACATCGATGGTGAGGGTCAGGTTGGCATCAGCTTCCTGGGCATCTCGCCGGAACACGGGACCGCGGACGAGACGGAGTTTGTGTGGGCAGCGATTGTGGTGAGCCCGGATGAGAAGCCGGACGCCACGCTGGTCATCATGAACCCCAACGACGGCGTGGACTACGAGTTCGAGATGGATACGGAAAGCAGCGAAAGCCCCTACGTGTTCACCTACCAGAAGACCCTGCGCGACGACGACACCGAGTACGAGTACTGGGTGAAGACGAGCAACGGCGACGGCAACGACACCAGCTCCGTGTACACCATTGAGGTGGACGACAGCGAAGGTGATGTGCCGGATCTGGGAAGCAACTCGTACGGTCCCTCCAACGGAAGCGCGGATGAAACCGACTTCTGGTGGGGAACCTATGTGGACAGCGACGACGAACCGACCGTGATGATGAACATCGTCTCGGCCGCGGATGCGACGCTCTACACGTTCGAGGTGGACACCGATGACGCTGGCAGTGACCGTTGGTACAGTGAATTCCACAAGACTCTGCGTGATCCGGCGGTTTACACCCTCTGGTTCACGGCGGAAAACCGGAGCACCACCAACTCCGGCATGATCATGACCGTGGAAGTCGAGTAGAGTCGAGCAGAGGAGAAGGCCAAAGTTCTAGCGCGGACGCCTGCGTTGTGCGGCAAGCTTCAGTTTTCTGAAGATCCTGTACGATGCTGTGTAGAAGACCCGGCCTCGTGCCAGGTGAACTACGGCCGGTGTCCGCTCTCAAGTTTATCTTGGCAGCGGGCACCATTCCTCTTATTCTTAATTTTTAAATTTATGAAAAAACTCTTACTTTTTACGGCGGCTTTATTGGCGGGCTGCCAAGTTACGTCAACGGCCAGTTTAGACCCTCAACTTTGTTTGGATAGCGACCCCACTATGGTGGTTTCGAATGAACCTTTTGCGGAGGGCGTGGGGCAATTTTCTATGACTGGCGAAGTGCAGACGTCCGAATTGATCGCGCCCTTTTCTGGCGAGACGGTGGAGGCCGTTTATTTGGTGCTTTCTGATGACGGCAGCGCTGCATTCGATTATTTTTATGAACTGGCTGGCAAGCTAGACATAGACACTATTGCCGACGAACAGCTCCAAATGAAGCTCGGGGTTTTGGCGGATGGTGAGCTGAAAAGTTCCGCTTATGTGGGCGACGTGGTGGCGGAGAAAATTTTAGGCGCCGTGAATAGCGGCGAGGAGATCACACTGAACATGCTCATGGGCTCTAGTTTAGGGAGGGGCGCCAACGCGGAGAGCGTGAATCCTTGTCTTATCGAATAGCGTGCATTGCGTTGAGACGCGTGGCTTCTTGCTGATCCACAATGAGTGGGTTTTGTGCGAAATCTTCCGGAGGAGTTGGCTGACCTGCTTCCATTTGGTGCTCTACGCCGAAGTCGAGGCTGGCAACGGCTTCGTGCGTGGCGTGCAGTTCTTCAACAATGGGGGCAGCCAGTTCGGTGTGACGCACTTCCGCGGCTTCGGCTTGACGCCTTGCCTCCATTTCATCGAAGTCGGTTACTAACATACTTTTTGGTAAGATCTAAAGATTATACCATTTTTTGCGACACGTTGGAAGCTTGCCGGGTGGGATAATGTTGTAAACCATACTCCCGGGGGTGAATTAGGCGCCAGCTTGCATCGCTGGCAATTCATCGTGCAATTCACCGCGTGCGGTGAATTGCGGATTATTTTGTAAGTTCGTCAATTGCCTTCATGAGGACGTGGTCTTTTTCGGTTATAGCATTGGCCGTGTGCGTCCAACTTTCGATGGTCACCTTGTTATAATACAGATGAATGTCGGGATGGTGGTTCGCTTGTTCGGCGAG